>JBDIBE010000382.1:0-3483 GCA_039812785.1 Thermoanaerobaculia bacterium
AGGAAGGACGCGCCCCCGCGGCAAGCGGAGAGGGCGGCTCCCCGATGCGGGCGCGTCAGGCGACGGCCGTCGGCTCCTCCGGAAATCCGCTCGCCTCGGCGCACCGCCGGAGCGCGGCGACGCGCTCCGCCCCGCGGGCCTCGACCGCCGCGCCGGTGCGCTCGAGGTGGCAGGCGAGCTCCACGCACGCGATGGCGTCGCCCGCGTCGGCGGCGCTCTCGTAGAGGGCGACGACTTGCGGGTCGTCCCACGCGGCCCGGCCCGTCTCCACGAGGCGCAGGGCGAGGTGCCGCTGCGCCCCGGGAAGCCCCGCGCGCGCCGCCTTCTCGAGCCACTCGAGCTCGCCCTCCAGGTCTCCCGCGGTGAAGAGGGCGTGAGAGAGGCACGCGGCCGCGAGGGCGTCCCCCTTCTCCGCCGCGGCCCGGAAGAACCGCGCCGCGAGGGCGTCGTCGGCCGGGAGGCCGAGGTCGCGGTTCCAGGCCAGGATTCCCGCGTCGAGAGCGGCGCGCGGCGACAGGAGCTCGATCTCGTCCGCGGCCTGCGCGATTCGCTCCTTCATCCTCCTCGGGCGCGTCCCGGCCGGACGGAAGCGGAGCGCCTCCTCCTCGATCGTCGTGAAGAGCGACGGCACGTGCCCGTCGGCCGATGCACGGAGGAAGAGCCTCCGCGCCTCGGCCGGATCGCGCGCCACCCCCTCGCCGCGGTAGAGCATCACGGAGAGGAGGGCCTGGACGTCCGGATCCCGGTCGGCGGCCTTACGGAGCCACGGGACCGCGGCGGCCGGGTCCGGGCCGACGCCGCGGCCGTCGAAGAGCGCCGTCGCCAGAGACGCCATCGAGGCCCGGTGGCCCATCTCTGCGCCCCTTCGGTACCAGGCCGCGGCCAGCGCTTCGTCGCACGGGACGCCGATCCCGCCGGCGTACATGTCGCCGAGGACCTTCGCCCCCAGGCCGGCCCCCCCCTCGGCCGCGCGCCTCGCGAGGCGGGCCGCCAGCAGAAGGTCCCCGGGGACGCCGCGCCCGTCGAAGAACGCGGCTGCGAGCTGCGCCCCGGCCCGTGCCTCGCCCATCTCCGCGGCGAGGGCCATCCAGGCCGCCGCCCTCTCGTCGCTTCGCTCCACCCCGGCGCCATTTCCGTATGCGAGGCCCAGCCCATACGCCGAGCGTGCCTCCCTGTGGGCCGCGAAGTTGTGCCAGTACGCGGCCTCGCTCTCGCTCCCTCCGCCGAGGCCGAGCCCCCACGCCAGTAGCCACGCCGCTTCGTCGTCTCCCCGAACCGCGCCGAGCCGGAGGAGCGGGAACGCCCGCGCCTCGAGGAGATCGGCGCGGGTCCCCGCCGCCCGCGCCTCCAGGCGGCCGAGGTACCCGCACGCGTGCGGGAAGCCGAGAGCCGCGGCCCGCTCGATCAGCTCGAGGCCCCGCGCCCGCCCCTCCGGCGTCTCTCCCTCGTACAGCCTCGTCCCCACGACGAAGCTCGCGTGCGCGTCGCCGAGCCGCGCGGCCTCCTCGTACCACCGCGTCGCGGTCTCGGGGCTCTTCGGCACGGCCCCTCCGCCTTCGTCGTACGAGAGCGCGAGGAAGCGGGCCGCGTCGGCGTTCCCGGCGGCGGCGGCCGGCTCGAGGAGGGCGAGGGCGCCCGGCACGTCCTTCTCGACGCCTCGGCCCCAGAACATGTCGACGCCCGCGCGGAACTGCTCCGCCAGCGGCTGCGCCACGGCGCGGCGGGCCGCATACCGACGATCCAGCTCCGCGACGACCTCCTGGAGCCCCGGAGGCGGAGGAGGCGACGGGTGCGCTTCCCGGCGCAGCTCGAAGAGGACGTGAAGGGAGGCGAGGTCGCCCGGGCGATGAAGGGCGAGCGCCCGCGCCTCCGCCTCGGCGAAATCCTCGGGGTCGGCGATACCCTCGCGGCAGAGGCGCCCCATTTCCACGATCGCAGGGCCGAAATCGGCGCGCACGGCCCGCCGCATGAGGACGCGGGCCTTCTCGACATCTTTCGGGACGCCGACGCCCATGTGGCAGAGTCGCGCCAGTCCCCAGTTCGACGCCTCGTCGCCGAGCTCGACGGCCTTCGAGAAGAAGAACCAGGCCCGGCGCGGGCTGTATGTCGTGTGGCGCCCCTTCCGGTACGCCTCCCCGAGGTTGTAGCCCGCCTTCGCGTACCCGCCGCGGAGCCCCCGGACGAACCACTTCAGCGCCCCGCGCGGGTCGGGCGCGACGCCCCAGCCCATCGTGAGGAAGCAGCCCAGCTTCGACTGCGCCTCCGCGATGCCGGCATCCGCCGCCTTCCGCATCCAGCGGTACGCCTCCTTCGCGTCGCGCCCGACTCCGTCGCCGAAGTGGAGGCGGTTCGCGAGCTCCAGCTGCGCCCCCGCGTTCCCCGCCCCGGCCGCGACGCGCAGCGCGTCGATCCGCTTCGCCCCGGTGTCTTCCGCGCCTTCGACCGCCATCGCGCACCTCCGCCGGGCAATGTCGCCCCGGCGACGGACGAATGGTGTCCAACGGCCAGGACCATCGGCGCCCGGCCCGCGACGTCGGGCGCCAGGCGGGACCCGGCCCCTCGCGTCAGTTCGTCGCTTCCGGTGCGAACAGGGGCGTGGGCTTCGCGGAGAGGGTCTCCGTCAGGGTGGCGGCCGCGGCCGCCACCAGCGCGATCGAGACGACGAGGACGAGCACCTGCGCGAGCGAAGTCTTCTGGATGGGCTGGCGCGCCTTCACCTCGCACACCTCGCCGGGGCAGAGCTCCGGGGCCTTGCGGTAGACCAGCGAATAGAACTTGCAGCCCAGGCAGATGCCGAACGCGGCCTCGAAGAAGAGAAACACCAGGCAGACGAGACAGATGACCCCGGAGATGGGGCCGTAGGTGTTCATCAGCACCATGAGGACGAACATCGTGGCCGAGAGGGCGACCCCGATGATCCACGCGAGGCGCTTCGGCTCCGCGGCCACGTACTCCGGCGTCTGGTTCCCGACGATCAGGCGCCCGAGGACGAGCGTCGGCGAGAAGCGGGGGCTGACGCCCACGCGCACGAGGAAGTCCGCGAGGAAGAAGGGGATGACGAACTTGATCGGGATGAAGTTCCCGCGGAAGAGGATGAAGAGGAGCGAGAGGAAGGTCGCGAGGAACAGGATCCCCGCCGCCGCGCGGATCTCGCGCTCGTTGAGGACGGGAACCGGGTATCCCTCGACCTGTTCACCGAACTGACGAATTCCGGTCACGAAGGCCCCCTGCGAAGTCTGACGTTCGGGCGAAGACTCCCGCGGTACTACGCGGCCGTTCACCAAAGGTTGCCGGGGACCCACGCGGAAGGCCGGATGTCGGCGGAGGCGACGCTACTCGCAGTGCGTGAAGAGCCGGAGAACCTTGACGGTCCGCTCCTTCTCGAGCACCTGGTAGACGAGCCGATGCTGGATGCTGATGCGCCTCGAGAAGGCGCCGGCGAGCTCGCCGACCAGTTTCTCGAACCGCGGCGGCGCCTCGAAC
>JBDIBE010000383.1:0-3481 GCA_039812785.1 Thermoanaerobaculia bacterium
GCCTCGCGCCGGGGCGGCACGACGTGCGCGTCGTCCGGCGGGCCGAGGGGGCGGCGCTGCGGGTCACGGGGCCGGACGGGTTCGTCCTGCCGCTCCCCTGACGGGCCGGGACGCTACGGGGAGAGCGCCTTCCGGAGCGTCGCGCGGAAGAGCCGCGGCGCCTCGAGCGGCGCGTCGTGCCCCGTCCCGCGGATCACGAAGAGGCGCCCTCCGGGGACCCGGGAGAACGCCTCACGCGTCGCCTCGAGCGGGCAGATCGCGTCCTCGCTCCCGTGGATGAAGACGGTGCCGGCCGGGAGAGACGAGGCGCGCGCGAGGAGCGCCTGCCGCTCCCCGAGGGCGGCGAGCGTCGCGACGACGTTCTCCTGCCGGTACTGCCGGCCGAAGCCCTCGAGGAGGAACCCGAAGGGCGGGAGCGGCTTGCGGAAGAAGAGGAGGTCGTAGAGTTTCCGCGCGCCGGCCCGGCTGCCCGGCGACAGCCCCCGCCGGAGCTCCTCCTGGGCGGCGGCGTCGATCTTCGCGAAGCCGGCCGCGTCGACGAGGACGAGCCTCCTCACGCGCCACGGCTCCTCGAGCGCGAAGGCCCCGGCCGTCCAGCCGCCGAGCGAGTGGCCCACGAGGTCGGCGCGCCTCACCCGCAGCGCGTCGAGGAGCGCGGAGAGCGCGGCGACGCGCCCCGGGATTCCCCAGCCGGACTCCGGCGTCGGCCGCTCGCTCCGTCCCGAGCCCGGCGCGTCGGGGACGATCACGGTCCGCCCGGAGCGGGCGAGGTCGATCGCCGTCTCGGCCCAGTAGTGCGAGGCGGCGCCGAGGCCGTGGAGGAGGACGACGGGGACCTCCGCCGAGCGCGGCCCCAGCTCCCACGCGTGGAGCCGTATCCCGCCCGGGCCGGGAACGGTCGTCGAGAGGGCCCCGGCGGTGCGGAGGCGGAGCGCCCCCGCCTCCTCGACGAGGCCGATCGGGTCGGCGAAGAAGGCCCCCGCGCCGAGCGCGATGAGGAAGACGAGGGCGAGGCCGAGGGCCGGAAGGGCCCGTTTCATCGCTTCAGTAGGCGAGGAGGTCCCGGAGCGCCTTCTCGATGTCGCCGCTCTGCGGGAGCGTCGCGTCCTCCAGCTGCGGCGCATAGCCGCAGAAGACGTCCTTCGCCCCGAGGCGCCTCACCGGCGCGTCGAGGTGCTCGAAGAGCTCGTCGGAGGCGCGGGCCGCGACCTCGGCGCCGAAGCCGTGCGTCTGCCAGTCCTCGTGGACGACGAGGAGGCGGCTCGTCCTCTTCACGCTCGCCGCGATCGCGTCGAAGTCGTACGGAGAGAGGGTGCGCAGGTCGATCACCTCGACCTCCTTCCCCGAGTCCTCGGCGATCTTCCGCGCCGCGACGAGGCTCCGGAAGACCGTCGCGCCGTAGGTGACGAGCGTCGCGTCCGTCCCCGGGCGGACCGTCTTCGCCTTCCCGAACGGGACCATGTAGTCGGGGCCCGGGTTGGCCCCCTTGTTGTGCGTCTGGCGGTAGAGGTGCTTGTGCTCGAGGAAGAGGACCGGGTCGTCGCAGCGGATCGCCGTCCGGAGGAGCCCGTTCGCGTCGAGGGCGTTCGACGGGTAGGCGACCCGCAGGCCCGGGATGTGGGCGAAGGTCACCTCGCCCGACTGCGAGTGGTACGGGCCGCCGCCCGTGAGGTAGCCGCCGATCGCGACGCGGACGACGACGGGGCACTTCCACGTCCCGCCCGAGCGCCAGCGGACGTTCGCGAGCTCGTCGCGGAGCTGCTGCATCGCGGGCCAGATGTAGTCGAAGAACTGGATCTCGACGACGGGCTTCAGGCCGCGGGCGGCCCAGCCGATCGCGGTGCCGACGATCGTCGCCTCGGCGAGGGGGGCGTTCCAGACCCTCTCGCCGCCGAAGGCCTTCTGCAGGCCCGAGGTCACCTTGAAGACGCCCCCCTTCCCCTTGCACTCCCCGAGGACCTCGGCGCGCGTGGCGTCGGCCACGTCCTCGCCGTAGACGACGACGCGCCCGTCGCGGCGCATCTCGTCCTTCAGGGCGGCGTTGATGAGGTCGACCATCGTGGTCGGGCTCCCCGCGAAGGCGGGCGCGTCCTCCGTGTCGAAGGCGGACGACGTCGGGTCGACGTCGGGCGAGAAGACGTGGGCGAAGAGCTCCGAGGCGTCCGGCTGCGGGCTCGCGACGGCCGCGTCGGCGGCCGCGGAGACCTCGGCGTCGACCTCGGCCTTCAGGGCGGCGAGCCTCTCCGCGTCGAGCGCGCCGTTCTCGAGGAGGAGCGCCTCCATCCGCGCGAGCGGGTCGCGCTCGGCGTCCTTCTTCCGCTCCTCCTCCGTCCGGTAGAGGCGGTCGTCGTCGGAGAGGGAGTGCGAGTAGGGCCGGACGACGTGGGCGTGGACGAGGGCCGGGCCCTTCCGCTCGCGGCAGTAGGCGAAGGCCCACTTCAGCGCGTCGTACGAGGCGAGGAAGTCGCAGCCGTCGACCTCGGCGAGGAAGAGGCCGGGGTAGCCGCGGACGACCTTCGAGATCGACCCGCCCGGCGTGTTCACCTCGACCGGGGTCGAGATCGCGAAACCGTTGTCCTCGACGAGGAAGAGGACGGGGAGCTTCCGGGTCGTGGCCGCGTTGAGCGCCTCCCAGAACTCCCCCTCGGAGGTCGCGCCGTCGCCGATCGTGACGACGGAGACCTCGTCCCTGGCCAGGCCCGAGGTCGCGGAGAGGAACGGCCTCGACTCGGGCCGCGCGAGGAAGCGCCCCGCCTCGGCGGCGCCGACGCCCGGGAGGCACTCGGAGCCCGTCGGGGAGGAGGTCGTGAAGACGTGGAGGCGTCGCGAGCCCCAGTGGGAGGGCATCTGCCGCCCCGCGGAGGCCTCGCCCGCCTTCGCCCCGGTCGCGGAGAGGAGCATCTCGAGCGGCGTGACGCCGAGGCCGAGGCAGAGGGCCCTGTCGCGGTAGTAGGGGAAGAGCCAGTCGACCCCCGGCTTCATGAGCATGGCGGCGGCGACCTGGACCGCCTCGTGCCCGGCGCCGCTGATCTGGAAGAAGATCCGGTTCTGCCGCTTGAGCTGGATCTCCCTGTCGTCGATCCGGCGGGAGGTGAGCGCGAGCCTGTAGGCCCGGACGAGGTCGTCGGGCGAGAGGCCGTGAAGCGGCGTCTTCTGGGCGGGGGAGACTTCGGTCGCCATCGGAATCCTCGGCTCGGAGACTGGGCGCGGGGAGGCCGGCCCGGACGGGAGCGGAGAGTAGCAGAGGCCCGCGCGCCGCCCGGCCCGCTGCGCCGCGGAACGCGTCAGGAGGCTGCGGTCAGGCCGAGCGCGCGGATGCGCCGGTAGAGCGTCGACCGGGCGACCTTGAGGCGCTCGGCGGCCGCGCGGACGTTGCCGTTCGAGGCGTCGAGGGCCTCCTGGATCGCCGCCCGCTCGTGGTCTTCCATCGTGACGAGCCGGGGGGCCGCGGTCGCGGACGGCCGCGGCGAGGCGCCCGCGC
>JBDIBE010000384.1:0-3451 GCA_039812785.1 Thermoanaerobaculia bacterium
AGGGCAGCGGAGCGCGCCGGGCCCGGCGCGAGCCTTTCCCAGCTCGTCCCCTCGAGCACCCACGAGCTCATCACGACGCTCTCGCCGACGTATGCGGGCCGGATCCGGACGGTGACGCGCCACGTCTCGCTCCGCGGGAAGGCCCGGAGGAGGGCCTCCCGCTCCCCGGGGAGGTCGCGCGCGAAGACGCGCCGACCGCGCGCGGGGTCGGCCCCGCCGAGGAGGAAGAACGAGTGGTAGGCGGGCGCCGTCTGCGGGCCGAAGAACCCCGACGGGTCCTCGACCGAGACGAGGACGAGCGCGTCCTCCCCGACGCCCGCCTCCCGGGCGCCGTCGAGCGGGCGGTTGAGGACGCCGTGGTAGGAGAGCGCGTGACAGCGCGCCTGCTCCGGAAGGCGGAGGACGAGCGGCGCGGCGGCCACCGCCGGGACGAGGAGGCCGCGGACCCAGGCGAGCGGCGGGAAGGACCCGACTCCTTCCGCGAGGACGAGGAGGGCGAGCGCCGCGAGGAGGGCGAGGTGGCCGCTCGCCTCGAACGCGTACCGCGGGCCTCCTCCCATCACGTCGTAGGCCCAGTAGAAGGCCGAGTGCCCCAGCACGAGCGAGGCGACGCCGGCCAGGAGCAGGACGTCGCCGCGGCGCCGGCGCGCGAGGAGGGCGGCGCCGAGGACGGTCCAGAAGAGCGCGGCGGGGATCGCCCAGTGCGCCCGCGGAAGCTCCGCGACGTAGGCCGGGAAGTGGGCGCGGAAGAGGTCGAGGGGCGAGGCCGTCCGGCCCCCGACGCCGAGGAACGACTCTCCGCGGACGAGCGCGTAGCCGGTCCGGAAGGGGCTGCCCCAGGTCGACGCCTGGATCCAGGCCATCGCGGACGCAACGGCGAGCGCGGGGACGAGCGGGAGCGCGATGCGCGCGGGACGCTTCTCCCTGAGCCGGCCGAGGGCCCAGCCGACCGCGGCGGGGAGGAGGACGAGGGCGGCCGAGTAGGGACGGACGAGGAACGCGAACCCCCCGAGCAGGCCCGCGAGGACCGCCTTCCCCCGCGCGGCCTCCCGCGCGTCCTCGACGAGGAGGAGCGTGGCCCAGAGGGACGCCGCGAGGCAGGCGACGTGCGACATCCGGCCCGCGCCGAGGAGGAGCGCGAAGGGGCTCGCGCCGAGGAGGAGGCCTCCCGCGAGGCCGACCGCGGCGCCGTGGAGCGCGCGCCCGAGCCGGACGGTGCCGGCGACCGCGAGGCCGAGGAGGAGCGGGTTGACGAGCCAGGGGGCCCGGACGATCCACCCGAGGGCGAGGAGGAAGGGCCAGCCAGGAGGGTATTTCCCGCACCAGCGGTCGGCGGTGAGGACGACGTTGTCGACGTGGAACGCGTCCGGGACGGGCGGAGGCGGGAGCCAGAGGCGCCCTGCCGCGAAGATCCGCCCCTGGAACGAGTAGGCGACCTCGTCGCAGACGTGGGGCGCCCCGCCGAAGACTCGCTGCGCCAGGAGCGCGGCCGCGACCGCCGCCGCGAGCGCGAGCGCCCAGGTCGCCGTCTCGACGACCTTCGGTCGCTCCGTCCACGGGATCGTCCTGCCCGGGGCCTCGTTCCGGAGAACCCGGGCTTCGCCTCGGTCCGCCCTCCGTCTCCTGGCCAGGGCTCGTCCTCTCCCTTCCTCTTGCGTTCGCGTCGAGATGGTACCCGAGGCCCGGGGAGCGCCGACGCGGGCTTCGTTCCGGGCGGCGCGGCGCGGAGAGATCTAGAATCCCTTCCTTCGGCCCGCCCGGGCCGCATCGAGGAACGACACATGTCCGTGACAACCGACCTTCGACCCGAAGGGCCTTCGTCCGGCCCGCTTCCCCTCCTCCTCCGCGCGAGCCTCGCGCTCGCCCTCTCCGCCGCCTTCGCAGGACCGGCCCCGGCGCAGAAGATCACCGAGGTCGTGGCGGACCACGCGGGAAGCCCGGACACGTACGAGTACATCGAGGTGGCCGCGGACCCGGCCCTCGTCCACCCGACCGGGAACGCGGACACCGTCCTCGTGAGCCTCTCCTCGTACACGCTCGTCGAGCTCGACGGGACGACGGACCCGGGGAAGATCATGAAGGCCTTCCCCGTGGGGACGACGAACGGCTCCGGCTTCTGGTCGACGGGGTACCTCACGTCGACCCTCGAGAAGCCGACCTTCACGATCCTGCTCGTGTCGGGATTCAGCGGCGCGGAGGGAGACGACCTCGACGCGGGCAACGACGGCGTCCTCGACGCGACGCCCTGGGCGGCGATCGCCGACGGAGTGGCCTTCTCCGACGGGACCGTCGGGGCGCGCACGTACGCCGCCCCGGTCCTCGGGCCGGGCTTCGACGGCGTCGGGACGGAGCCGGGCGGCGCCTCCCGCTTCCCTTACTACACGGACACGGACTCCACGTCGGACTGGAAGAGGAACGACTTCGACGGCGACGGCCTCCCCGGCTTCACGGGGACGCTCGCGGCGGGCGAGGCCCGGAACACGCCGGGCGGCGTCACCCGCGTCTCGGTCGCCGACTACTACGCGGGCATCGACTCGTCGAGCCCGGCGGCGCTCCGCGCGACGCTTCATGCCCGGATCGCGAACCACATCCGATACCCGTACACGTCGAGCTCGACGGACACGTGGGACATCCTCAACCTCGCCGACCAGGACCCGGTCGAATCCGGGTCCATCCTCGACATCTACAAGAACGCGACGTACACGAAGATCACGGGCGGCACGGGGGCCTACAACCGCGAGCACTCCTGGCCGAACTCCTACGGCTTCAACGACGCGACGGAGACCTCCGAGTACACCGACTGCCACCACCTCTTCGCGTCCGACACGGCCTACAACGGCGCCCGCGGCAACCTCTCCTACGGGACGTGCAACGCGGGCTGCACGGAGTATCCGACCCAGCTGAACCACGGCTTCGGCGGAGGGAGCGGGACGTATCCGGGGCACTCCGACTGGCTGAGCGGCAGCGGAGGAAGCGGCATCTACGAGGTCTGGGACCACATGAAGGGGGACCTGGCGCGGGCGAGCCTCTACATGGACGTTCGCTACGAGGGCGGGGCGCACCCGTATACCGGGACGACGGAGCAGGACCTCCAGCTCACCGACAACGTCTCCCTGATCCAGACGAACCAGCCCTACATGGGGCGCCTCGCCGTCCTCCTCGCCTGGAGCGCCGCCGACCCGCCGGACGACGCCGAGCGGGCCCGGAACGAGATCGTCGAGAGCTTCCAGGGGAACCGGAACCCGTTCGTCGACCACCCGGAGTGGGTCGCGTGCGTCTTCCAGGGGAGCTGCGCCCCCACGACGGCCCTCGTCTTCTCCGGCATCCAGTCCGCCGCGGACCCGAGCCTCTGCGCCGCCACGGGCGTCGCCGTCGCGTGGAACGCGCCGTTCGCCTGGAACGACGACTGCACCTCCGGCTGCAACCGCGGGTTCCGCGTCCTCCGGGACGG
>JBDIBE010000385.1:0-3434 GCA_039812785.1 Thermoanaerobaculia bacterium
AATCGGCGAGCGGCTTCGGATGCGTCACCTCCTCGAGCTTCGCCATTCGCTCCTCGTACGGCACCCCCTCGGCCTTCAGCTCCTCGACGAGCTTCCCCTTCGCCCGGTCGGTCTGCTTCCTCAGGACGATGTCCGGGTCCTCGAGGACGGACTCGACGACGGAGACGACGTCGACGGCGTAGGTCGGCGAGGCGGGGTCGAGCCGCTCGAGCGCCGTGAGCGCGAAGAGCGAGAGCGCCTGGTGGAGGGAGAAGTCCCACTGGAGGTCGTCGGCGACGACGACGCGCCGGAAGCCCGTCTCCTCGACGGCCATCCCGACGATCCCGGCTCGGGCGAGCGAGCGGACGAGGAGCGCCGCGTGCTTCAGCAGCCGCGCCTTCGTCCCGTCGTCCTCGTGGCAGCGGGCGACGAGGTCGCGGAGGGCGGAGAAGTTCCGCGCGGGCGGCGGGGCGTCCCGCGTCGTGTCGGCGTCGCGCTGGATCAGGTCGAGGACCATCCCGTGCGTCAGGTGGAAGCGGGACTTGAGCGTCTCGGGCGGGCGCGTGATGAGCCGCTGGAACGTCTCCTCGGTCCAGGAGATCTCCCCCTTGGCCGGTCCCCGGAACGTCCGGTTGACCTTCTTTCCCGAGGCCTCCGACTTCCTCTCCGCCTGCTTCTTCTCGACGATGTGCTCGGGCGCCTGCGCGACGACGCTCCCCTTCGTGTCGAAGCCGCGCCGCCCCGCGCGGCCGGCGATCTGCTTGAACTCGCGGACGGAGAGGAGGCCGACCTTCGTCCCGTCGAACTTCGCGAGCTTCGTGAAGAGGACGGTCCGGATCGGGATGTTCACGCCGACGCCGAGGGTGTCCGTCCCGCAGATGACGTGGAGGAGCCCCTTCTGGGCGAGCTGCTCGACGAGGAGCCGGTAGCGCGGGAGGAGCCCGGCGTGGTGGACGCCGATGCCGAACGAGAGGAAGCGCCGGAACTCCTTGCCGTAGGGGGTGACGAGCCGCCGCCCCGCGACGACCTCGCGGATCGCCTCCCGCTCCTCCTTCGACCCGATCTTCGCGCTCGTGAGCGACTGGGCGAGCTCGGCGCACTCCCGCTGCGTGAAGTTGACGACGTAGACGGGGCTCCTCCCCTGCTCGAGGAGCTTCTCGATCGTCTGGTGGAGGGGCGTCTCGGCGTACTCGAAATCGAGCGGGACGGGGCGCTCTTCCGACGTGACGAACGCGACCTCGCGCCCGGTGTCGTTCTTCAGCCGCTCGGCGATCGCGGAGGTGTCGCCGAGCGTCGCGGACATGAGGAGGAACTGCGTCCCCGGCAGGACGAGGAGGGGCACCTGCCACGCGACGCCGCGCTCGCGGTCGGCGTAGTAGTGGAACTCGTCCATGACGACGTACGGCGCGTCGAGCTCCTCGCCCATCCGGAGCGCCATGTTCGAGAGGACCTCGGCGGTGCAGCAGACGACGAGGCCGTCGGCGTTGATGCTCGCGTCGCCCGTCCGCATCCCGACGTTCTCGGGCCCGAGCTCGTTGCAGAGGGCGAAGAACTTCTCGCTCGCGAGCGCCTTGATCGGGCTCGTGTAGTACGAGACGCGCCCCTCGCAGAGCGCCTTGAAGTGCAGGCCCAAAGCGACGAGCGACTTCCCCGACCCGGTCGGCGTCCCGAGGATGACGTGCCTGCCCGCCATGATCTCGAGGAGGGCCTCCTCCTGGGCGGGGTAGAGCGTCAGGCCGATGTCGGCGACCCAGTCGAGGAAGAGGCCGAGGATCTCGTCGCCGTCCGTCGTCCCGCGGGGCGGGACGCGGTCGGCGAGGGGGGTGACGGGGGGCTTCTCCTCAGGGGTCTCGGGCGGGGTCGTCATCGGGCGTCGCGGAGTTTCCCACTTCCGCGGCGCCTTCGATCAGCAGACCCGGGCCATGATCACGGGGCCCTGCGGCGCCCCGGCCGCGGAGAGGCAGAGCCCGACGCTCGTCATGGTCAGCGTCGGGACGCCGTTGATCAGCGGGTCGTAGTTGCCGGAGACCCACTGGACCCTCGCGCAGGGCGACGGCGTCGCGCCGAGCATGCAGGGGCAACCGGAGACGACGAAGACGTCGGTCATCACCGCCGGGATCCCGCCTCCCGGCTGGACCGGGCGTCCGGCGCCCATCGGCGTGAAGCTGACGACGCCCCCGTGCGGGCACAGGAGGGTCGAATGGTTCGTCACGAGAGGGGAAGCGGCCATTGCAAACCTCCTTCAGGGCCCCGAGGGGGCCGGCAGCGAAACTGGTCGGATCTGCCCCGTCAACTTACCACCGCCCGGGTTCCGCGTCCCGCCCCGGCCGCCCCGCTCCCCTATACTTTCCCGGCGTGATCCGGAAGCGAGAGCAGGCCGCGGGCTCCGGGCGAGGCGCGCCCTGAAGGCGGGGGCCCTCCTCGTCACGGGATCGTCCGGCCTCATCGGGTCGGAGGTCGTCCGGCACTTCCACGCGCTCGGCTGGCGCGTCGAGGGGGTCGACAACAACCAGCGGGCGGCCTTCTTCGGGCCGCAGGGCGACACGCGCTGGATGCAGGAGCGGCTCGTCGCCGGGCTTCCCGGCTTCCGCCACCACGAGCTCGACGTCCGCGACCGCGCCGGCGTCGCCGCTCTCGTTCGTGAGCTCCGCCCCGACGCGATCGTCCACACCGCCGCGCAGCCCTCGCACGACCTCGCCGCGAAGATCCCGTTCGACGACTTCGAGACGAACGCCCTCGGCACGCTGAACCTCCTCGAGGCGGCCCGCCACGCCTGCCCCGAGGCGCCCTTCGTCCACTTCTCGACGAACAAGGTCTACGGCGACCGCCCGAACCTCATCCCCCTCGCCGAGCGGGAGACGCGCTGGGACTACGCCGACCCCGCGTTCGCGAACGGCGTCCCGGAGACGCTCTCGATCGACCAGTCGAAGCACTCCCTCTTCGGAGCCTCGAAGGTCGCGGCCGACGTGACCGTCCAGGAGTACGGGCGCTACTTCGGGATGCCGACCTGCTGCCTCCGCGGCGGCTGCCTCACCGGGCCCGCCCACGCCGGCGTCGAGCTCCACGGCTTCCTCTCGTACCTCGTCCGCTGCAACCTCGAGGGGCGGCACTACAAGGTCTACGGCTACAAGGGGAAGCAGGTCCGCGACAACATCCACGCCGGGGACGTCGCCCGCTTCGTCGAGGCGTTCCTCGCCGCGCCGCGCGTCGGAGAGGTCTACAACCTCGGCGGCGGGAAGGGGAACTCCTGCTCGATCCTCGAGGCCTTCGCGATGGCGGAGGAGCGGACCGGCCGGAAGCAGGAGTGGAGCTACGTCGACGCGAACCGCGAGGGCGACCACGTCTGCTACTACAGCGACCTCGCGAAGATCCGCTCCCACTTCCCCGGCTGGGACGTGGCCGTCCCGCTCGCGACGATCCTCGACGACCTCGTCGCCGGGTGGCGCGCCCGGGGC
>JBDIBE010000386.1:0-3425 GCA_039812785.1 Thermoanaerobaculia bacterium
TGGCCGCCGCTCGGCTCGCCCGCCTCGAGGTCGAGGACGAGGCGGCGCGCGACCGGACCCGCCCGCAGCTCGACCTCGTCGCCGCGTACGCCCGCCGCGGCATGGCGGGCTCCCAGAACCCGGGCCTGAAGCCGCCGTTCCCGATCGACGCCACCTCGATCCCCGACGCGATCGACGGCGGCCTCGGCCGCTCGTACGGCACGATCGCCGAAGGGCGCTTCCCCGACGCCTCGATCGGCCTGGCCCTGACCGTGCCGCTCGGCAACCGCGCGGCGCGCGCCGACGCGGCCGCCGCCCGCTCCTCGCGGACCCAGGCCGAGCTCGCTCTCCTGAAGGCCCGCCAGGCGATCGAGGTCGAAGTCCGCAACGCCGCCGTCGCCCTCGAGACGGCAGGCCAGCGCCTCGAGGCCGCCCGCGCCGGAAAGGCCGCCGCCGAGACCCAGCTGAAGGCGGAGGAGGACCGTTTCGAGGCCGGCCTCTCGACGAGCTTCTTCGTCCTCACCCGCCAGAACGACCTGACCCAGGCGCGGCTCGCCGAGACCGCCGCGCTCGCCGACCTCCGGAAGGCGGGCGTGGAGTGGTCGCGCGCCGCCGGAACGCTCCTCGAAGAGCGCCGCATCCGGACCGAGAACGACGAACCGGCGACGTCGCCGGAGGGAGGATCCCGATGAACCGCACGTCCCGCCGCCTCCTGGCGGCCCTCGCCCTCGCCCTCCTCGCCGCCGGCGGCCGCCGCGGCGACGACGGCGCGATCCGCCTGAACGGGCGGGTCGAGGCCGCCCTCGTCGACCTCGCGCCGAAGGTCGCCGGGCGCGTCGTCGAGGTGAAGGTGCGGGAGGGAGACCGCGTGAAGGCCGGAGACATCCTCGTCACGCTCGACCTCGGCGAGACGTCGCTCTCCGTCGAGCGAGACCGGGACGCCCTCGGCTCGGCCGAGGCGCGCCTCCGGGACCTGCAGGCCGGGAGCCGAAGCCAGGAGGTCGCCGCCGCGGAGGCCGACCTCGCCGACAAGCGTGCCGCCGTCGACCTCGCCAGAAGGGACCTCGCCCGGCAGGAGGCGCTCATGGCGAAGAAGGTCGGGATCCCGCGGGACCTCGACCGCGCCCGGACCGAGCTCGCGCGCACGGAGGCGGCTCAGAAGGCGAGCGCGGAGCGGCTCGCCCTCGCCCGCGAGGGCTTCCGGAAGTACCAGACGCAGCAGGCGGCCTCCGACGTGAAGCGCGCCGCGACGGTGCTGAAGCAGTCGGAGACGGTCGCCCGCGAGGCGGAGGTCCGCGCTCCCGCCGACGGCGTGATCCTCCACCGGATGGCCGAGCCCGGCCTCCTCCTCGGCGCCGGCCAGCCCGCCCTGACGATGGCCTTCGCCGACCGCCTCTACGTGAGGACCTTCGTCCCGGAGACGAAGCTCGGCCGGGTGAGGCAGGGGACCGCCGCGAAGGTGACGGTCGACGCCTTCCCCGGGAAGAGCTTCCCCGCGCGCGTCACGGAAGTCTCGCCCGACGCGGAGTTCACGCCGAAGGCCGTCGAGACGCGCGAGGAGCGCGTGAACCTCGTCTACGCGGCGAAGGTCGACCTCGACGCCGGCTGGGACGCCCCGCTCGTCCCCGGGCAGCCCGCGGAGGTGACGGTCGAGTCCGCGCCCGGCGGCGCCGGCGCCGAGGCGCCCGCCTCCACGCGGCCGAAGGCCGTCCCGGCGACCACGCCCCGCTGAGCCCGCCATGATCACCGCCCGCGCCCTCGCGAAGAGCTTCGGCCCGCACGCCGCCCTCCGCGGCATCGACCTCGACGTCGGCCGCGGCGAGCTCTTCGCGCTCATCGGCCCGGACGGGGCCGGGAAGTCGACGTTCTTCCGCCTCGTCGCCGGGCTGATCACGCCGACCTCCGGCGCCGTCCGGAGGGAGGAAGGGACGACGTTCGGCATCGTCCCGCAGCGCTTCGCGATGTACGAGGACCTGACGGTCGACGAGAACCTCGACCTCAGGGCGCGCCTCTACTCGGTGCCGCCCGCCGAGGCGCGGCGCCGCGCCGCGGAGCTCCTCGCGCGCGTCGGGATGGCGCCGTTCGGCCGCCGGCTCGCCGGGGCCCTCTCGGGCGGCATGAAGCAGAAGCTCGCGCTCGTCGCGGCGCTCCTCACGCGCCCGGGCCTCCTCCTCCTCGACGAGCCGACGACGGGCGTCGACCCGGTCTCGCGGCGCGAGTTCTGGCTCGTCCTCAACGAGCTCCACCACGAGGGGCTGACGATCGTCGTCTCGACCCCCTACATGGACGAGGCGGAGTACGCCACCCGGATCGGCTTCCTCGACGCGGGGCGGCTCCTCGGGGTCGGCACGCGCGAGGAGATCGTCGCGTCCTACGGCCGCCCGCTCCTGGAGGTCCGCTCCTCCGACCGGGCCGGCGTGAGGGCCCGGCTCGCCGGCCTCCCGGCCGTCGACGACGTCTCCCTCTTCGGGACGCGGCTGCACCTCCGGGGCGCCGACGGGACGGGGCCGGAGATCCTCGACGCGGTTCGGCGCGCGCTCGCCGACCTCGTCCCGGCCGAGGGCACGAGGCTCATCCCGCCCGCGCTCGAGGACGTCTTCGTCCTCGCGGGCGAGGGGGACGAGGCGTGAGCTCGCTCCTCCCTCGACGCTCCCCGGGTCCCGTGGCGGCGGCCGCGCCGCCCCTGCCTCACGAGGTCTTCCTGCGCGCCGACGGCCTCGTGAAGAGGTTCGGCGACTTCACGGCGGTGAACGGCGTCACGTTCGACATCCCGCGGGGGAAGGTCTTCGGCTTCCTCGGCCCGAACGGCTCCGGGAAATCGACGACGATCCGGATGCTCGCGGGCCTCCTCGCGCCGACGGCCGGGACCGTCCGCGGCTTCGACGGGCTCGACGTGACCCGGGCCGACCTCTGGAAGGCGCGCCTCGGCTACATGAGCCAGAAGTTCTCCCTCTACGTCGACCTGACGGTCGAGGAGAACCTCCGCTTCTTCGGCACGGTCTACGGCCTCGGGAATTCCCGCCTCGACGCACGCGTGAAGGCGCTCGCCGAGAGGCTCCGGTTCACGCGCCTCCTCGGCGAGCTCACGGAGTCGCTCTCGACCGGCATGCGACAGCGCGTCGCGCTCGCCGCGGCCCTCCTCCACGAGCCCGAGCTCCTCTTCCTCGACGAGCCGACGGGCGGCGTGGACCCGAAGGGGCGCCGGCTCTTCTGGGACCTCATCTACGAGCTCGCCGCCGAGCGCGGGATGACCGTCCTCGTCACGACCCACTACATGGACGAGGCCGAGCAATGCGACGAGCTCGCCTTCATCCTGAACGGCGACCTGATCGCCCTCGGCCCGCCTCCGCGCCTGAAGTCGCGCCTCTCGGGACGGCTCCTCGAGGTCGACCTCGAGGGCGCGCCCTTCGGCGCGCTCGCGGCGGTTCGCGGCGCCCCGCCGCTCG
>JBDIBE010000387.1:0-3413 GCA_039812785.1 Thermoanaerobaculia bacterium
CTCGCGCCGAGCGCCCGGAGGACGCGCGCGACGCGGATGCCGCCCTTCGCCAGCGGGTCGTGCGCCGCGCGGAGCAGGGCCAGCAGGAGCACCCGGTCGAGGAGGTCGAGCCCGTTCGTCCGGACGTACTCCTCGAACGCCAGCGCGACGCCCTCGGCGACGCTCCTGTCCGTCCGCTCGCGCAGCCAGGCGAGGTGGGCCTTCCGCTCGTCGAAGTCGGGGATCTCGCCGAGGCTCGCCGCCGTCTCCCCCTCCTCGCGCGCCGGTCCGAGAAGCTCGAACCAGCCGTCGAGGTACTCGAGGGCCGACTGGAACGGGACGGGCTCCGGCGCCTTCTCCGCCGCCGGGTCCGGGGTCTCCTGATGGTTGTTCATCTCCGCGCTCCTCCTCGCCGGGCCTGGCGCTTACGAATGCGCGGGCCCGGGCGACGAAGAGGATCGCCCGGAGGGTCGGACAGACCGAGTCCGAGGGCTACCGGAAGATCACCGTCGAGCTCGAGATGAGGGGCCGGCTCCGAGCCCACGACTCGGCGATGGCCCGCGCCGTGTCGAGACGCTTCGCCTCCATCGCGTCCTCCCGGCGCCCGGCCTCGCGGTCGGCGCGGAGCCGGTCCTCGTACAGCTTCGAGGCCGCCTTCCACTCGCGGTCCTCGCGGTCCTTCACGCGCTGCCCGACCTCTGAAACGAACCGGCTCACCCGCTCGCCGCAGGCCGTCGCGGAGCCTCCGAGCCCGGAGACGGCGCGGACGGCGCCGGAGAAGTCGCCGAGCGCGAGGCGCGCCTGGCCGCGGCTCAGCGCCCTCTCGCAGAAGGCCGACTCGCGCGCCTGCAGGAGGCTCCGCATCCGCGTCGTCGCCTTCGCGTAGCAGCCAGGCGCCGCGTCCGGCACGGCGGCGAGGCCGGCGAGGGCCGCCTCGACCTCGCCCTTCCGCGCGACGACCTCGGCGTTCGAGAGGATCGCGCCGCAGGCCGACTCGTAGTACCCGACGATCTTCCCGCGGCTTCCAGAGAGGAACGAGGAGAGGCCGGGCGTCGAGGGGCCGATCGAGAGGAGCGCGTTGCGCATCGCTTCCGTCGGGCTGCGCCCGCCCCCCTCGACCGACGCCGTGAAGGTGTCGAAGACGACGTTCCTCCGGGCGTCCTTTACGACGAGGGTCACGTCGAGGCCGACGACGTCGATCGCCTGCAGGCCTCCCTCGGCCGTCTCCTGCTTCACGACGGCCACCCGCGGGAAGAGGACGAAGTCGCCGATCGCGTCCGTCCCCGCGAGGCCGCTCCGGCCGGCCAGGGCGAGCAGGCGCGCATCGAACGACGCCCGCAGCCCGGGGTCGTGGATGCCGCTCTCCTCGGGCACGACGACGAAGAGGGCCGGCGGGTTCGGTGCGGGGGGCTCGGCCCTTCCGCCGGACGAGAGCACGGCCAGGGCCGCGGCGAGAGCCCGGATGGCCCGACTCGGGATCCTCATCGTTCACCTCAACGTGATGTAGACGGTGTTTCCCTTGACGTCCCGGTCGGCCTGGACCGACCGGGAGGCGAGGAAGCGGGCGAGGTCCGCCGCGAACCTCGTCGGCGTGTAGGGCGATTTCCCGTCCCCGGTGCGGAGAGGGATCTTCACGTCGTCGAAGAGAAGGCTCTTCGACGTCGCGCCCTGGAGGTGGTAGCTCCCGTCCTGGGCGCTGCGGCTCACCCAGTCCTCGATCAGGTCCGAGAGCCGGGCCTGCTCCGGCCCGGCGGTCGAGGCGAGGTCGAGGATCGAGGACGGGCCCACCCGGACTTCCAGCGCGATCGACCGCCCCTCCTCGAGCATGGCGAGGAAGCGGTCGGTGAGGGTCCCGAGGAAGTCGTCGGAGACCTTGTCCACCGCCCGCTGCACGAGCTTCCCGACGTCGTCGGTGTAGAAGCGGCCCGAGAAGCCGGTCGTGCTCGCGAGCGAGTTGCCCGTGGCCGTCTCGAAGGCGGTCAGGACGACGGTGGCCGCCGTCCCCGAGGTCTCCCGCTGGACCTGGACCTCGGCCTGGACGAAGACCTCGGCCCCCGACGACTGGACGATCTGCGACTTCACGTCCGAAAGGCTGTCCGTCGTGAAGGCCCGGCTGTCGGCGGCGGCGCGCAGCCGGGCCACGAAGTCGATCGTCCGCCACCCGCGCCGGTCGAAGGCCTCCTTGACCGTCGTCACGGCGATGCGGCGGGAGAGGTCCTGCTCCAGCACGGTCCGGAGGTCCTCCCCCGCGGCGGCCCAGGGGATGACCATCACCGTCGGCCTCGCAGGCGGACCGGCCTCGGCTCCGCTCGCGAGAAGGCAAGCCGCCCCGAGGACGGCCGGCAGGGGGAGCCTCCGGAACACGTGCGCCTCCCCGCCCGCTACTTCTTCACCGGGGCGGGAGCGGGCCCGGGCACGGCCCGGAGCTTGGCCTTTGCCGCCATCTTCTCGGCGATCGCCGGGCCCCCGCGCGTGACCGAGCACGTCGAGAAGTTCTCGTCCTCGACGTTCTCGACGAGGAGGTCGCCCACGTCCTTCTTCCTCACGAGGGGCTTCCCTTCCACCTCGAGCGTGGCGATCTCGACGACCTTCAGCACGTCGCCCTTCTTCAGGCCGGCGCCCGAGCCCCCAGCGAGCAGCACCTTCGTCGCGGCATCGCCCTGGCTCTCGGAGACCTCGGCGAGGCTGAACGACAGCGTGAACGTCCTCATCACGAACGGCGTCATGTACTTCGGAAGGTCGCCGAGCGCCTTCCGGATGGCGTCCTGGGGCGACTTCGCGAAGCTCAGCATCGCGCCGAAGACGCCGCCGCCGGCGCCGCTCGAGACCTCGTACTTGTCCGACCCGGCCACGGCGCCCGTCTCGATGTCGATGACCTTCAGGCTGACGACCACCGTCGCCGCGTAGGAAGCCGTCTGCCCGTTCGAGTCGCGGTTCGCGGTCACGTCGGCCGAGTCGACGTTCCCGGCGAGGACGTACTGCGCGCCGAGGAGCTTCCCCTGCTCGACGAGGTTGGCCGAGGAGAGGAAGTCCTCCCCCTTCTCGATCTCCCTCTCCTTCGCGAGATGCTGGAGCTTCGTCCGGTCGGCGACGGTCGCGCGGTTGCTCTTGGCGATGACGTCGCTGGCGATCTCCATGGCGTTGCGGGCCGCGAACTGGCTGACGCCGTCGTTCACGGTGTGGGTGAAGGGGACGATGGCGACGACGCTCTTCCCGGCCGTCGCCAGGAGCGGGGACGCGGTGAGGGCGACCGACAGGAACGTCGCGCGGGCGATGTGCTTCATCTGGCTTCTCCTCCGACTCTGATCTGTTCTTCCGGGGCGGGCCGGAAACCCACGCTCAGGGTCGGGGCGAGGGTTGGACGAATGGCGTCCAAGGGTGGCCGGCCCCCGAGCGAGCCGTCATCCCGTCCGAGGGTCGGACACCGTCCGTCC
>JBDIBE010000388.1:0-3389 GCA_039812785.1 Thermoanaerobaculia bacterium
GACGGCCTCCTTCTTGCGGCTCCACTCCGACGGGCCGGGCGGCTCCGGGAGCTCGATCGACCCGCTGGAGGGCGGCCCCGCGGCCGGCTTCTCGAAGGCTCCGCTCGGGGGCGGGGACGCGGGCGTCTCGGGGCGCGCGATCGACCCGCTGGAGGGCGGCCCCGCGGAGGGGGGCCTCGGGTGGGCGCCGCTCGGCGGCGGCACCGGGTCGGGACCGGGCCGGGTGAAGGCGCCCGAGGGAGGAGGGGCGGCGACCGGGGGCGCGGCGGCGCGAAGGGTTTCCTCGGCGTCGAGGATCTTCTTCAGCTGGAGATGAGAGAGGTAGGTCGAGGACGTCAGCTCGCTGTCCGGGTCGAGCTGGGTCGCCTTCTTGAAGATCGCGATCGCCTGCTCGAGCCGCCCCTTCGACTGCACGATCGGCCCGAAGCGGTTGAGGATCCTCACCGCCTCCGTCTTCCGCCCGCTCCCCGCGAGCGCGTCCGCGAGCTTCAGGACGGCGGCGGCGTCGGCGGGGTTCTCCTGGAGCCGCTTCCGCGCCGCCTCGACGACCTGCTTCAGGTCGGGCGCGTCGCGCCTCGGTCCGTCCGAGAAGAGGCCCATCGAGGGCATTCTGCATCCCGGGAACGCCGACGCAAGGGGGCGGTGCTTCCCGGTGCCCCGGCCTTCGCAGTAGGCTCCCCGCGCATGTTCCGCGACCTCGGGCCGACGGGCCGCATCGCCGCCTTCCTCGCCCTCGTGGCCGCCGCCACGACGCTCGTCGCCGGGGCGCTCTTCGTCGGCGACGTCGCCGCCCTCCCGCCGGGTGTCGCGGCGGACGCCTGGAGGACGGCCGCCTTCGCCCTCGTGACGATCGCCGTCACCGCGATCGCGATCGGCCTCCTCCTGCGCGCCCTCTCCGACCGCGCCGACCAGCTCGCCGCGGCGCTCGACGAGGCGCGCCGCGAGCGCGAAACGCGGCAGCGCGAGCTCGAGAGGGTCCAGGCGATCGTCGACTCGATGGCCGACGGCGTCATCTTCATCGACGACGAGGACCGGATCGCCCTCGTGAACAAGGCGGGGCGGGTCCTCCGGAACCTCTCCGAGGGGCCGGGCCGCCACGTCGCGGACTGCCACCCGAGCGCCTCGCGGCCGGTCCTCGACCGCGTCATGAACTACCTCCGCTCGGGGGACGACGCCGGGCCGGCGCACTCGATCATCAAGGAGAAGGAAGGGCGCTACGAGACGACGTACGCGCCCGTCACCGACCCCGCCGGGAAGTACCTCGGCACGGTCATGGTCATCCGCGACATCGCCGAGCGTCGACACCTCGAGAACCGGCTCCTCGACGCCGAGCGGCTCTCGGGCCTCGGCCAGATGTCGGCGCAGATCGCCCACGAGCTGCGGAACCCCCTGAACGCCATCGGCGGCGCCGCGCAGTACCTCGCGCGGCGGCTCGCGAAGGACCCGGACGTCGAGGAGTACGCGACCCTCATCGAGGAGGAGGTCGCGCGCGTGAACCGCTTCGTCGCCGACCTGCTGAAGGTGGCCCGGCCGGCCGAGCCGGTCCTCGCCCCGGTCGCCGTGGCGCGCGTCCTCCGCGAGGCGGCCCAGAAGGCGGCCGTCGCGCGCGGCCTTCCGGCCGACGTCGTCCGCGTCGAGGCGGCGAAGGACGTCCCCGCGATCGACCTCGACGCGGGGATGCTCACCGACGCCGTGATCAACCTCCTCCAGAACGCGTTCGACGCCGGCGGCGGGCCGCCCGAGGTGGCGAGCTCCTTCGCGGGCGAGGGGGGCGAGGGGGCCGTCGTCGTGGAGGTCCGCGACCGCGGCTGCGGCATCCCCGCCGACCAGGTCGAAGAGGTCGCCCGCCCCTTCGTGACGACGAAGGAGGGAGGGACCGGGCTCGGGCTCGTGATCGTCCGCCGCGTGGCCGAGATGCACCGCGCGCGCTTCGAGCTGGAGCGCCGCGAGGGGGGCGGGACGATCGCCCGGCTTCGCTTCCCGTTCCGGCGGGTCTCGGGGGCCGTCCCCGCGTGAACGGCGACGCGCTCGTCCTCCTCGTCGACGACGACCCGGGCACGCGCAAGGTAGCGCGGGCGAACCTCGGGCTCGAGGGGTTCGAGGTCCTTCTCGCCTCGTCGGGGAGCGAGGCACTCGCCCGGCTCGCCGAGAGCGACCCGCTCGCCGTCGTCTCCGACCTGCGAATGCCGGACCTGGACGGCATCGCCCTGATGGCGGAGGTCCACGCGAGGCGGCCCGGCCTGCCGTTCGTCCTCGTCACGGCGCACGCCACCGTGGAGACGGCGGTCGAGGCGATGCGGCGCGGCGCCGTCCACTACCTGACGAAGCCGATCCGCTTCGACGAGCTCGCGCTCGTCCTCCGGCACGCCGTCGAGGGGGAGCGCGCCCGCCGCGACGTCGTGAGGCTGCGCGGGGAGCTCGAGCGGGCCGCCGGCTTCGAGGAGCTCGTCGGCTCCTCTCCCGCGATGCGCCAGGTCTTCGAGATGGTCGGCCAGGTGGCCCCGACGGACGCCACCGTCCTCCTCCGGGGCGAGACCGGGACGGGGAAGGAGCTCGTGGCCCGGGCGATCCACCGCCGCTCGGCGCGGCGCGAAAAGCCGTTCGTCGCCGTGAACTGCACGGCGGTGCCGCGCGAGCTGATGGAGTCGGAGCTCTTCGGGCACGAGAAGGGGGCCTTCACGGGGGCGGTCTCGCGCCGCGTCGGCCGCTTCGAGCAGGCCGACGGCTCGACGCTCTTCCTCGACGAGGTGGGCGACCTCGACCTCGCCGTGCAGGCCAAGCTCCTCCGCGTCCTGCAGGAGCAGGAGATCACGCGCGTCGGCGCGCGCGACGCCGTCCGCGTCGACGTGAGGATCGTCACCGCCACGAACCGGGACCTCGAGGCCGCGGTGAAGGAGGGGCGGTTCCGCGACGACCTCTACTACCGGCTCAACGTCATCCCGCTCCGCCTGCCCCCCCTCCGCGAGCGGCCGCAGGACCTCCCGGCTCTCCTCACGCACTTCCTCGGGTCGTTCTCGGAACGCTACGGGCGGCCCGCCCCGCCGATCCCGCCCGAGGCCCTCGCGGCGCTCCAGGGGTACGCCTGGCCGGGGAACGTCCGCGAGCTCCGGAACCTCTGCGAGCGGGCCGTCCTGATGGGCTGGTCCGGCGTCCTCTCCATGGTCGGCGCCGCGCGCTCGGAGGAGTCGGCCCTCGTCGACACGGCGCTGCCGCTCCTCGAGGCTCGCCAGCGGCTCGTCGAGCGCTTCGAGCGCGAGTACCTCACCCGCCTTCTGAGGCAGCACCGCGGGAAAGTGGGCGAGGTGGCGCGCGCGGCCGGGATCGCCGAGCGGAACCTCTACGAGAAGCTGAAGGCCTACGGCCTCTCGCGCGACGACTACCGCTGAGCG
>JBDIBE010000389.1:0-3384 GCA_039812785.1 Thermoanaerobaculia bacterium
CAGGCGGCCGTCGTCGCGACGTTCGTCGCGCTCCTCGCCGCCACCGCGCGCCGGCTCAAGGCGCGCGGGCGCGTCGCCGACCTCTACCTCGGCGCGGGCCTCGTCTGGTTCCTCCTCGCCGCGCTCCTCGACGTCCGCCACCTCGCGCTCACGGTCGGCGCCCCCGACCGCGACGCGCTCCTCGCCGAGATCGCCGCCTGGCAGCTGCCGCTGCGCGACCTGCAGATCCACGGCCTCGCCGTCTCGATGATCCTCGGCGTCTCCCTGCGCGTCCTCCCCGGGCTCTTCGGCACGCCCGTCGCGGACGAGCGGCGCGCCTTCCGCCTCTTCTGGCCGCTGCAGGCCGGCGTCCTCGCCGAGGCGGCGCTCTTCCCCCTCGCGATGACGTCCCGCCGCCCGGCGCTCTTCGCCGCGGCATGGGCGGGCTCGGTCGTCTTCGCCCTCTGCGCCGCCCTCGCTTTCGCCGGGCTCCGGGCTTTCTCGCGGCCGCGCTTCGTCCTCCCGCGCTTCTCGCCGCTCGCCTTCGTCCGCGCGGCGCACGCCTGGCTCGGCGTCTCGCTCGCGATGATCCTGGCCGCGCCGCTCTGGCCGCTCCTCCTCGGCCTGCGCTTCTCGCACGCCTGGTACGGCGCCGCCCGCCACGCGATCACGGTCGGGTTCGTCAGCCTGATGATCCTGGGCGTCTCCTCGCGGCTCGTGCCGCGGCCCCCGGCGAGCGGGCCGTCGGGCGGGGCGCCGCTCCTCGCCCCGTTCGTCCTCCTCAACCTCGGCTGCGCGCTCCGCGTCGTCGACCAGGTCCTCACCGACCTGACGCCCGCCGCCTTCCTTCCGGCCGGAGCCTCGGGGCTGCTCGAGGTGACCGGGCTTGCGCTCTGGGCGGCGTGGATCGTCCCGCGGCTCCTCGCGGCGCGGCGCCCCGTCGCCGAGCGGGGCCCGCGATGACGAGGAGCGTCCCCGCGGTCGACGGCCCCGGCCTCGGCGAGAGCCGGCGGCGACTCCTCGAGAGGGTCAAGCGGGCGGGCGAGTGCACGCTCGGCGAGCTCGAGGCCGGGTTCGGCCTGAACCCCGAGACGCTCCGCGTCCACCTCGACGCGCTCGTCGTGCAGGGGCTCGTCGAACGGTCCGGCGTCCGCCGCTCGGGGCCCGGACGGCCCCGCGTCCTCTACCGGCTGACGGCCCGCGGGGAGGCCCTCTTCCCGCGCCGCGAAGGGGAGCTCCTGCGGGAGCTCGCCTCCTTCCTTCAGAGCGAGGGCCACGGCGACGTGCTCGAGGACTTCTTCGCGGCCCGCCTCGCGCGGAGGCGCCGGGAGCTCCTGCCGCGCGTCGCCGGCCGGACCGGCCGAGCGCGGCTCGGGGCGGTCGCGGCCATCCTCGCCGAGGAGGGGTTCCTCGCCGAGATCGTCCCCGGCGGGGACGGACCCCAGCTCCGGCTCTGCCACTGCCCTCTCCGGGAGCTCGTCGCCGTCTCCGACCTGCCGTGCCGATTCGAGCTCGCCCTGCTCCGGGCGCTCCTCGGCGCGCCGCCGAGGAGGGAGGCGTTCATCCCGGAGGGAAGCCCGGCCTGCGCCTATCGCGTTCCGGCCCGTGCGACCGGAGCAGGGGCGGGGACGGGCCGTCGGGGACGCCGCCGGCCCGTCCGCCCTTCCGGTCAGTCGAAGTAGCCGCTCACGTCGACGATGACGTGGACCGTCCCGGAGCCCGGGACAGTCGCCTCGAGGCGCGCCTGCCCGGCGCCGTCCCCGGAGAGCTTCAGGATCGTGTTCGAGGCGCGGGTCTTCCCGGCCGCGAAGGGGATCACGATGGTGCCGGTCGAGGCGACGTCGGCCGGGTACGCCGAGACCCAGCCGGCAAGCGTCGACTCCGTCGCGGTGAAGTTCGTCGCGAGGGCCCGGGCCGCGGCCGGGATGCCGCACGTCCCGTGGAACGTCACGACCCGCGGCGCGCCGTCGACCATCGGCGAGTCGAGCCGCGTGTCGAGGACGCGGCAAGGCGTGAGCGGGTAGAAGCGGCCGCCCGCGCAGGCCGTCCGGAAGCTCGCGTCCTCGCCGGTCGCCGTGCCGCCCGCGCTCGTCGCCGTCACGCGGTAGTGGTAGGTCGTGCACGGGGCGAGGCCCGTCAGCGCGGCGGAGACGGCTTGCGCGGCCGTCCCGGAGCCCGCCGACTGCCCCGTCGTCGTCTGGCCGTAGGACGGCGTCGTCCCCCATTCGAACGACGCCGTCGTCGCGACGCCGTTCGGGTTCACCGTCCCGTCGAGCGTCGCGCCCGTCGTCGTCAGACCCGTCACTCCTCCCGTCGTCACGGTCGGGGCGGGCGGCGGCGCCGGGGCGTCCCAGTGGAGCTCGACGAACTCGTAGTAGTAGTTGCTCGCGTCGCTGAACTCGTTGATGACCATGCCGATCCCGCAGCCGGCGCCGGCGCCGGCGCCGGGCGTGGCCGTGGCGAGAGCGCCGGCCGTCCAGCTTCCCGCTGTCCCCGCGGGAAGGCACGGATCGTTGCGTCGGACGCTCTGGGACGTCGCCGGCAGCACGATCGTCGGGCCGTCGACGACGACGCCGGCGGCGTTCTTCAGCGTGAACGTCTCGCTGCCGTTGATCACCGGAGGACCGCTCATGTTGCCCGCGTTCAGGTAGACGACGTCCGGCCCGAGGGTCACGCCCCAGAACGTCTCGAAAGCGGCCTTCTCGGCGTACCTGCCGATCACGACGTAGCCGCCCGCCGGGACGGACGTCCCCGCCGGCAGGGTGTAGGTGATGTCCGGGCTCGTCTGGGCGACCTGCCAGCCGCCGACGTCAAGCGTCGTGGGGACGGCCGCGGTCGTCACGGTGCCGTCCGAGGACCAGGACGGCCCGTTCCCGCAGGCGTCCGTCGAGCCGGCCTGGAAGTGGTACCCCGTCGAGGCCGAGAGGCCGGTCACGGTGATCGAGTGCGTGGTGACGAGCGTCGCGTCGTAGGCCGAGGAGCCGTAGGAGGCGGTGGTCCCGTACTCGAGGCGGCTGTCCGACGGCTCGTCCGTCGTCCACGTCACCGTGAACGCCGACGACACCGCCGACGAGGCCGCAGGCCCGGCCGTGAGGACCGGTGCGAGGCCGTCGTCGGTCCGGTCCGCGGCCGACTTCGACGCGCCGCCCGTGCTCGTCTCGTTCTGGTCGTTGAACGCCTCGACGGCGTAGGCGTAGGTCACGCCGGCGACGCCGGTCGTGTCGCTGCAGGAGGTCGCGCTCTCGGCGAGGGGGCCGGCACAGCCGCCCGTCGAGATCGCCGCGCCGTCCCGGAGGACGCGGAACCCGCGGTTGCAGCCGGAGGTGCAGTCGTCGTTCCAGGCGAACGGCGCGTTCCACGCGACGGCGACGCCCGTGGCGGCGCAGAGGCTCGGGTCCGCGGCGG
>JBDIBE010000390.1:0-3367 GCA_039812785.1 Thermoanaerobaculia bacterium
CCCTGCTCCGCGAGACGGTTCCGCCGGGCCGTGGAGACGAGGTCCTGCGCGCGGGCGCGCCCGGCGGCGCGGCGCTCCGCCTCGGGGCGTTCCGCGAGCGCGGCGGGCAGCTGCTCGGCCGCGCGGCAGGCGAGGTCGACGAAGCGGAGGAGGTCGTCGTCGACGCGCGCGGACGCGACGAGGACGGCAGGCGAGACGACGCCCCCCCGCACGCGGTCGTTCGCGATGAAGCTCCCCTTGCCGTAGACGAGGCTCTCTGCGTGGAGGAGCCCGAGCGGCTCGGGGAGGCCCGCGAAGGCGCCCGAGAGATGGAGGACGGTCGTCTCGCCCTTCGGCTCGACGCGGGCCGTCTCGAAGGGCGAGGCGGGCGCGCCGGCCGGCCGCGGCGCCCACGAGAGGCCGTGGCGCTTCACGAGGAGGGCGTCGGTGAACGGGAGGTCGTCGGGGTCGAGGACGCCGGAGGAGTAGACGTGGACGGCGAGCGCCTCGAGCGTCCGCTCGGCGCGGAGGGCGTCGAGCCGAGGGAGGCCCGCCTCGAGGAGCGCGCGGACGTCGTCCTTCGTCGCCGCCTGGAGCTGGCCGAGGAGGTAACGGCCGCCGGCCGCGACGGCGCCGACGCGCTCGTCGGCCTCTCGGGCGACGGGGACGGCGCCGAGGTCGGCGAGGAGGGCCTCCAGCGAGGCCCGCGTCGCCGCCAGGTCGCCCTTCGCCGCGAGGGAGAGCGCTCTCTCGCGCTCTGGAGCGGCCTCCTCGAGGCTGGCGAGGGGGACGTGCTCCTGGGTCGCGGCGAAGGCGCGCCTCCGCGCGGCGCCGGCGGCCGTCGCGTCGTACTGCCACGCGCCGCCGCGAAACGACACCGGCGCCGGGGCCCGGAGCCCCTCGAGCGCCGCGGCGAGGAGGTCGTCGGCGGTCTTCGCGGGGCGAGGCCCTTCCTCGTCCGCCTCCCACGGCTCGACGGGCGCGCCGCGCCGGGCGAGGAAGCGCGCCTCCTCCTCCCTCAGCGCCTTCAGGAGACCGTCGAAGAGCCAGCGGTGGAAGTCGCCGATCCCGGCCTCGGGGGCGAGCCCCGCCCGGGCGAAAAGGGGCTGGTCGAGGAGCGCGACGAAGAGGTCGCGCGCCTTCGCGTCGGAGAGCGCACCGCTCCGCCGGAGCGCGCAGACGAGTTCGACGCCCGCCTGGAAGAGCCCGGCCTTCAGCTCGGCGGGGCGGTCGGTCCCGTGCGTGTCGAGGCGGTGGAGCGTGAAGAGGTACCTCCGCGCCGTCGCCGGGTCGTCGAGCGGGAGGTCCTCGAGCGGCGCGTAGCAGGAGAGGAACCGCTCGACGCCGCGGACGAGGAGGAGGACGGTGCCGGGGTCGGCGAGGAGGGGGCGTGCCTTCGCGAGGCCCGAGACGACGACGAACGGCTTCGCCGCCGGGACCTTTCCGCCGGGGCCGTCGACCTCGCCCCCGAGGAGCCGCTCGAGGAGGGCGTCGACTCCGTCCTTCCGCGCGGCCGCGGCGGCGAGGAGCGTGCCGAGCCCCGCCTCGTCCGTCGGGAATCCCTCGTCGTCGAGCGCCTCGAGCCAGACCGCCGCGCCGCCCGGGACGGCGATCTCGCCGTCCTTCGAGACGAGATGCGGGGCGAGGTGGGCGAGGTCCCAGCTGTCGCGCTGGCTCACGCCGTAGCTCCGCCCCACCTTTCCGATGGCCGAATAGAGCCGCTCGAAGCGCTCGAGGGCCGGCTCGCCGCCGGCCGTCCTCCCGAGGACGAACGCGCGCGCCGTCTCGGGCGGGAGGGCGCGGAGCGCCTGCGCGACGTAGGCCGCCTTGCCGGACGAGGCCCCGAAGAAGCGCCGGACGAAGTCCTCCTTCTCGGCGAGCGGCTTTCCGACGACGTCCTCCCAGGCGGCCGCCGCGTCGTCGCCCCCGGGGAGGACGATCTTCCCCGCCCTCATCTCGAGGCCGTCGGGAGAGAACGAGAAGCCGTCGAGCCCGTCGTCGAAGAGGAGCTTCCAGCCGCCGTACCCCGCCGGCTCGCCGACGAAGGCGCGGAGCTCGTCGCGCGTCCCGGCGTCGACCGAGTGGAGGGCCACGAGCATCCGCGAAGCGCGCACGTCCTTCACGAAGCGGAGGAAGGCGTTCTCGGCCGTGAGCGACTTCGCGTCGAGGCCCAGGACCTCGCGCCACGCCGCGAGGCCGAAGGGGAGGTCGGCCGTGCCGCTTCCGCACTCGACGTGCACCTCCTCGCCCGCGGCGAGGCGGCGGACGACCTCTGCGCCCGGAGCCCCGAGGAGGTCGAGGAAGAGCTGCCTCCGCTGCGACTCCGGGTCCTCGCGCCGCTCGGCCGTGAAGCCAGGCCCATCGCCCCGGACCCGGAAGCCGAGCCAGTCGAGTGCCCGGCGCGTCTTCTTCCACGCGTCGGGCGCCGTGGTCAGAAGGGCCGGGCACCCCTGCTCCGCCTTCCAGGCGGCGAGGTCGTCCGCGAACTCCGCGACCTTCCGCCGCGCGTCGCTCCTGTCCCACGAAGCGCTCGGCCCGGAGCCGGAGAGGAAGACGCGCTGGACCTCGACGAGGAAGTCCCGGTCCGGCCGCCCCTCGCCGAGGGAGAGGAGCCGGCGGATCGCCGCGGGGCCTCCCGGGACGGCGACGGGCTCGGCGAGGAGCGGCGCGGCGGAGAGAGCGAGGAGGAGGACGAAGCCGGTCCGCTGGAGCGCGGCGGCCCGGGCGGCGGCGGAAGAGGGCGTCGAGGCGGACGAAGGGGCGCCGACGCCGTGGACCTCCTCGAGCGCCGTCGCGACGGCGTCGATCTCGGCGCTCAGGCTCTCGAGGCCTCCCTTCAGGCTCTCGCGCGTCACCTCGGCGGCGGCCGCGTCGGCCGCGAAGGCGCGGAGGACCTGTGCGCGCAGGCTCTCGAGGGAGTAGAGGATCCGCGTCCCCTCGGCCTCGATCCGCGCCGCCGCGGTCGCCAGCTCGGCCCGGTGGGCGAGCTGGGCGTCGAGCGCGGCGAGGGCCCCCGCGAGGCGTTCCTTCACGACGGCGTCGTCCGTCCCCGCGACGCGCGCGGCGAGGCCGGAGCGTTCGGCGAGGAGCCGCTCCCCCTCCTCCTCCGTCAGCGAGGTGCGGAGCCCCCGCTCGCGGCGGGCGAGCTCGCGCGAGGCGGCGCGGAGGGCCGTCACCGTCTCCTCGGGATTCCTGAGGAGCTCGCGGACGAGCGGCGGCGCCTCCTTCAGCTCGGCGAGGAGGCGGTCGCAGATGCCGTCCACCCGCTTCTCGCGGGCCGAGATCGCCGCGAGGGCGGGGCTCTCGGGAGCCGGGGCGGGCGGGGGCGGAGCGGCCGGCGCGGACGCGACGGGCGGCGCCGACCCGACGACCCCCGACGGGATCGTCG
>JBDIBE010000391.1:0-3360 GCA_039812785.1 Thermoanaerobaculia bacterium
CGACCCGAACGTCCGCGGCTCGTCCGGCTTCGGGAAGCGCTTCGTCCACCTCGACGACGGCCCGCTCCGGAAGGGCGCCGTCGAGGATATCGCCGCGACCGTCGACTTCGCCGTGACGGCGGGGATCGCCGACCCGCGGCGGATCGGGATCACGGGCGGCTCCTACGGCGGCTACATGACGATGGCCGGCCTCTCCGCGTACCCCGGCCTCTTCGCGGCCGGCGCGACGCTCTACGGCATCGTCAACTTCGCGACCTTCTTCCGCCAGACGGAGCCGTGGATGGCCGCGATCTCGAAGGCCGAGTACGGCGACCCCGACACCCAGGCCGCGCTCCTCGCCTCCCTCTCGCCGGTCCACCGCCTCGACCGCGTGAGGGCGCCGACGCTCGTCCTCCATGGCGCGAACGACACGAACTGCCCCGTGATCGAGGCCGAGCAGGCCGTCGAGGAGCTGAGGCGGAACGGCGTCCCGGTGAAGTACGTCCTCTTCCCGGACGAGGGTCACGGCTTCCGGAAGACGGCGAACCGCGTCCGCGCGACGGTCGAGCTCGTCCGCTGGTTCTCGACGCACCTGAAGGACGCGCCGAAGTAGCCCTACTCCTCCCGCGGCTCGACGTGGATGACGACCCGGCCGCCGCCGAGGCGGCGCTTCAGGTCGCGCTCGACCTCGTCGGAGAGGCCGTGCGCCTCGCCGACGGGGAGGTCGGCCGGGACGCGGAGGGCGAACGTGACGAGGAGGCCGTCCTCCCCCTTTCGCACCGCGAGCTCCGCGGGCCGGAACGACGCGCCCCGCTCGGCCCGGAGCTTCGCGAGCTCCGCGCGGACGGCGGCGTCGTCGGCCGGGACGGTGCGCCGCGCGGCGGTCCTCTCCCCGACCGGCTCGATGTGGCTCACGACGCCGTCGACCCCGGGCGCGGCGGCGCGGAGGTCCCTCTCGAAGGCGTCGACGAGGTCGTGGGCCTCGCGCACCGAGAGCCGCTCGTCCACCTCGAGGTGGAGCTCGATCGAGGTCCGCTCCCCTTCGCCGTGCGTCCGGATGGCGTGGGCGCCGAGGCCGTGCCGCGCCGCGAGGAGGCGCGTCGTCGCGAGGAGCCCCTCGGGCCCCGCGGGGGCCGGCTCGACGTGGACGACGACGTCGGCGCCCGGGAGGAGCCCGCGGAGCGCCCGCTCCGAGGCGTCGGCGACGTCGTGCGCCTTCTCGAATGCGAGGTGGCGCCCGGCCGTGATCGTGACGTCGACGAAGGCGCTCGGCCCCGTCTTCCTCACGCGAAGGCGCGGGACGTCGACGACGCCCGGGACGCGCGCCGCCGCGACGAGGGTCTCGCGGAGCCCCTCCGGGACGGCGTCGACGAGGTCGTCGATCGACTTCTTGCCGAGCTGGAGCGACAGGACGACGACGATCGCCGCGACGGCGAGCGCCGCGACGGCGTCGGCCTGGGCGAGCCAGGCGACGCCCGTCCGCTGCGAGACGACGACGAGGGAGAGGCCGACGAGGACGACGGCCGACGACCAGACGTCCGTCGAGAAGTGGAGGGCGTCGGCCTCGAGCGCCTGGCTCCCGTACTTCTTCGCGGTCCGCGCGAGGGCGCGGGAGCGCGAGACGTCCACGACGATCGACACCGCCATGACCGCGAACGCCCAGGGCGTCGGCTCGACGCGCGCGGGGTGGAAGAAGAGCCGTTCGACCGACTCGTAGACGATCCAGACGCACGTCGCGAGGAGGAGCCCCGTCTCGAAGAGCGCCGAGACGTTCTCCACCTTGCCGTGCCCGTAGGTGTGCTCGGGGTCGGCCGGCCGCCCGGCGATCCGGACGGCCCAGAACGTCACCGCGGCGGCGACGAGGTCCAGGGCGGAGTGCGCCGCCTCGGCGAGGATTCCGATCGAGCCGGTCGAGAAGCCGACGACGATCTTCATCCCGGTCAGGAAGACGGCCGCCGCGACCGACGTGGCCGCCACGAAGCGCTTCTCGCGGTCGGCCCGCGCGAGGCCCTCGGAGATGAAGGGGGCGTTCACTTCGCCGCCTCCGCGCCTGCCGGCGCCCGCCGCGCCTCGACGGCCCTCGCGAGGCCCGAGACGTCCTGCTGGAAGAGCCGGCTCCAGCGCGACTGGACGAAGGGCGCGAGGACGCCGACCGGCCGCCCGTGGAAGACCTCGGCGCTCACGACGAACGTGCGCTCCGGCGTCACGGGCGTGAGGCGCCAGAGATGGCAGGAGGTGACGCCGCCGTCCGAGCTGCACCAGACGACCTCGCGGCCGGGGAGGAGGCGCGCGACGGACGCCTCCGTCCTCACCGTCCCGAGCGGGAAGCCGAGGGCGAGGACCTGCTCGAAGCTCCCGGAGACGCGGAAGCCGGGCTCCCCCTTCCAGCGCGCGCCGAGGTGGAGAGGCGAGGACCACCTCGGCCACTCCTCGATCCGCGAGAGCACGGCCCACGCGTCGTCGGCCGGCGCGGGGACGCTCCCCGAGGCCACGACGACGAGCGTCTTCCACGACGCGAGCGGGATTCCGGCCGTTTCCGCGGCCTCGCGCGCCGCCGCCATCTCCGCCTCGGTCCCCGAGAAGCTGACCCGGAGCGCCGTCGTCGCGAAGAGCGCGGCGACGGCGAGAAGGAGCAGGAACGCGAGGAGGCCGAGCAGGCGGCGAAGTCTCCGCATCCGGGCGAGTGTAGACCCGGGTCCGCGCTCAGGAGGCCGCCGGAGGCTCCTTCTTCCGCCCGCCTCCCGCGAGGAGGACGGCCGCGACGATCGCGGCGCCCCCGGCGAGGGTCGCGAGGCCCAGAGGCTCGCCGAACGCGAGCCAGCCGAGGACGGCGCCGAAGACGATCGTGAGCGGGTTCGCGAGCGTCGCGCGCGCCGCCGCGACGCGGGCGAGGCCGCGCGTGAGGAAGAGCTGCCCGAGCTGCCCCGCCGCCGCGATGAAGACGAGCCAGACCCAGTCCGCCGCCGACGGCGCGACGGGCCCCTCGAGGAGGGTCCCGGCCGCCGCGAGCGGCACGGACGTGAGCGGGAACCAGAGGACGATCGTCTCCTCGTGCTCGGTCCGCGCGGCGTCGCGGACGGTGACGTAGGCCGCAGCCGAAAGGAAGGCCCCGAGGAGCCCGACGAGGATCGGCGCGAGGCCCCGAGGCCCGGCGAGGTCCGTCCCGCGGGGGACGAGCATCGCGACGCCCGACGCCGCGAGGAGGAACGCGGGGGCGAAGCGCTTCCCCGGCCTCTCCGCGAGGAACCAGGCCGCGAGGACGGCGGTGAAGACGGGGTGGACCTGCTGGAGGAGGACGGCCGTCGCGAGGGGCTGCCGCGCGACGGACCAGAAGTAGCAGGAGAGGGCGAAGTGGCCGAGCGCGCCGCGGAGGACGAGGAG
>JBDIBE010000392.1:0-3355 GCA_039812785.1 Thermoanaerobaculia bacterium
TCGACGGCCTCAAGGGCACCGATACGCCGGAGCGCGTCGGACCGCAGCGGGCGGTGGCGGCCGGCCTGGTGACGCCGCGCGCCATGCTCGCCGCCGCCGCCGCGCTCCTCGCCCTCGCCCCGACCGTACTCCTCGCGCGCGGCGGCGCCGCCTCGCCCCTGCACTACCCGGGCCTCACGGAGTGGTCCCTCTCGAACGTCCTCGCCCGGACGGTCGAGACCCCCGACGGTGTCCAGACGTACCGCGTCCCGACGATCGCCTTCGCCGTCTCGAACGCCGTCCACCCCGGCTTCTTCGTCCTCGGGATCCCGCTCCTCCTCGCCTCGCGCCGGGAGGACTTCGAGGGCGTCCTCCCGCGCGCCCTCGCGGCGGGCTGGCTCCTCTCGGCGGCGTTCCACGCGGGGAGCCCCTACCACCACGACCGGCATCTCCTCGCGTCGTTCCCCCTCGTCCCCTTCCTCCTCTTCCCGGCCTTCGCGCGCCTCGCCCGCGCCCCGCTCGCGCGGCTCCGGCGCGGGGCCCCCGCCTTCGCCCTCGTCCTCGTCTCCGGCCTTCAGCTCGGCCTGGCCGCGCGCGCCTGCCGGGCGATGTTCGCGGCGAACCGCCTCGAGCTCGAGGCCGCGGCCGCGCTCCGGGAGGCCCCGGGGACGACGCTCTACACCTTCGTCCTCACACCCGCGCTCGCGACGCGCGGAGTGCCGCAGCGGCTCGTCGACCTCTGGGCCTCGTCCCCGGACGGCGCGCGCGAGGGCGACCTCGTCCTCTTCGCGCCCGAGCGCTTCGCCGCGCAGTGGGCGGGCCGGGCGCCGATGAAGGGATGGGAGCAGCTCTCCGCGCGCTTCGCGCTCCTGCCGCTGCGGAGGTTCGCCTCGGGCTTCACGCTCTTCCGCCTCGTCGCGCGGGAGACGGAGGGGCGTCCGTGAACCTCGCGACGCGCCTCCGCTACGCGAACCTCCGCTGGGCGCCGGGGAAGCTCCTCCTGGGGCCGGAGTGGCTCGTCCTCGGCGTCAACAACGCCTGCAACCTCCACTGCCGGATGTGCGACGTGGGCCTCGGCCGCGACGACACGAACTTCGGCCGGAACCTGACGGGGAGCCGGCCCCTCGACATGCCGTGGGACCTCTACGAGCGGGTCGTCTCCGAGGCCGCGGCGTCGCGCCCGCGGCCGCGGATCGGGTTCGCGTTCACCGAGCCGCTCCTGTGGAAGCCGCTCGTCGAGGCGGTCGCGCTCGCCCGCGCGCGGGGGCTCGGGACGGCCGTCACGACGAACGGCTGGCGGCTGCCGGAGCTGGCGACGCCGCTCGCCGCGGCGGGCCTCGACGACCTCTTCCTCTCGCTCGACGGCCCTCCCGACGCCCACGACGCCATCCGGGGGCGGGACGGCTCGTTCGAGCGCGCTTTCCGGGGCCTCGAGGCGCTCCTCGCCGGATCGCCCCGTCCCGCGGCCTCCGTCTTCTGCGTCGTCACGCCGTGGAACGCCTCCCGCCTCGCCGAGCTCGTCGGGCTCTTCTCGACTCTCCCTCTCGCCGGGATCGGCTTCATGCACGCGAACTTCACGACCGCGGAGATGGCCGAGGCGCACAACGCCCTCCACGGCGGGACGTATCCCGCCACCGAGTCGAACCTCGGGCCGCTCGACCCCTCGGCGTTCGACCTCCCGGCGCTCGCGGAGGAGATCGCCCGCGTCCGCGCGCTCCGGCCGCCGTTCCGCGTCTCTTTCTCGCCCGAGATCGACGGGCTCGACGCCCTTCGCCGCTTCTACCTCGCCCCCGAGGCCCGCTGGGGGCGGCTCTGCAACGACGCGGCCCGCTCGCTCATGGTGAAGTCGGACGGCCGCGTCATCCCCGCCCACGGCCGCTGCTACGACGTGACGGTCGGGAACCTCCGGGAGAGCCGCCTCGCGGACGTCTGGAACTCGCCGGAAATGGCCCGGTTCCGCCGAACCCTCGTCGGCGCGGGCGGGCTCCTGCCCGCCTGTACGCGCTGCTGCAGCGCCTTCTGAAGCGGGGCTACCGTCCCGGGGCGGACCGCAGCGCCCGCTCCCAGCGCTCCGCGGCCCTCTCGTTCCGCTCCCACGTCGCGAGGAACTGCGGGTTCGTCACGTCGAAGAGCTTCTCGCGCGGCGCGTCGTAGACGTTCGGACGGTCGTTCCAGCTCCACGTGGCGCGGTTGAAGAGCCCCTGGACGGAGTGGACGCCGACCGAGAAGAGGACGGCCCCGAGGGCGAGCGCGGCGGCGCCTCGCCTCGCCGGCCCCCGGAGCCGTGGCGCGATCTCGGCCACGGACAGGACGACGAGGAGAAACCAGGCGGGCAGGGAATCGGAGAGGAGGCGGGGACCGTAGCTCCAGCCGCCCCACCAGTCGGCGTGCCGGCAGACGAGCGCGACGTGGAGGGCCGCCCAGGCCGAGGCGAGGAGGAAGAGCGGGTCGCGGCGGAGGCGCGCCGAGCCCCACCCGGCCAGCCCCGCGAGGAGGAACGGGCTGAAGGCGAAGAGGCCGCGGCCCGGGCTCGCGAGGATCCCGACGAGCCCGACGAGCGGCGCGCCGTTCACAGGCCAGGAGCGCGGGACGTAATAGGCCGGAAGAGGGATCCCGAGGACGGCGAGCGAGCCCCCGACGAGGAGCGCGACGAAGGCGCCGCCCGCGACGGCGTGGCGGAGCGCCTCGCGCCGGTGCCGGGCGAGGAGAAGGAGGAAGAGGAGCGCGGCCGGGATCGCAGCCGTCGGCCGGCAGAGGAAGGCGGCGCCGGCGAGCGCGCCGAGGAGGAGCCCGTTCGGCGGCCTGCCGGCCGCGCGGGCTCCGCCGAGGTGGAGGAGGGCGAGGGCGCCGAGGAGCGCGGCCGGCCCGTGGCTCCAGAGCGCCGTCCCGAACGTCGAGGCGATCGAGGTGCCGAGGACGAACGCGAGCGCGGCGAGGAACGCGGCGCCCGCCGGGAGGAAGAGGCGCGCCGTCCTCTCGAGGACGAGGAAGAGCGCGGCGACGAGGAGCGCGGAGAGGAGGACCTGCAACGCCTCGTCGTGGCGCGGGTTCGTCATCTCGAGGCCGGCGAGACGCGCGGCGGCGACGGCCGGGAGGGCGAGGAGCGAGGCCCCCGGCGGGTAGAGGTTGTAGAAGTGCCCCTCGAAGCTCCAGATCGTCCAGGGCGCGGAGATCGACGTCGCGCGGACCTCCGGCGTCAGGTACCGGTCGAGGCGGAGGCTCCCGGTCTCGAGGAGCGCCTGCGCGGCGAGGAGGTTGAGGCGCGCGTCGGAGCCGGTGTAGCGGACCCGGGCGGAGAGGACGAGGAGGACGAGGGCGGCGGCCCCCGCGAGGGAACGCAGGCGGCCGCGCGCGGCGGGTCTCAGGCCTCGACCTC
>JBDIBE010000393.1:0-3350 GCA_039812785.1 Thermoanaerobaculia bacterium
GCTGTCCCCGATCACCAGAAACCGCAGAAATCTGGACGGGAGCCGACGCGAGGGTAGCCAGCGTCATCCCCGCCGCCGCGGAGCGGCGGCGGGCGGATCGCTGATGTCGTAGGGTGCGCCGGGGGTCGGGAGGACGAGGGAAGGGCCCCGACTGTTCGAGCAGCCGGGGCCTGTCGACCGTGGAAACCAAAACGAGGGAGCATCGAGGTTTTCACGGACGGATCTGGAAGTCGAGCCCGGCGGTGAGGGCGTCTGCAACCGTCTGGTGGTCCGGGACTTCGGCGACGTTGCGAGCGGTGCGAGCGGGCGTTCTCGATCTGCCGGGCGTGCGATCGGGGAAACGTGTACGGGAGCCAGGCGTGCCAGAGGTCGGCGCGACGCGAGAGCCAGGGGCGCTCGAACCGGCGACACCAGCAGAGCCCGGCCGGGCGGCGGGATCACGCCGATCACCAGAACCGGTACCGGCAGAAGGTCCGTGCGAGAAAGGTGACGGATCAGGGTAGAGAGGCACCGGGGACAACGGCCACCGTGACGGCGCGGCCGGAATCACGCCCGATGAGCCCGGCGCGGGAGGTGCCCGATGAAAGGCCCCGGTCCGGCAAGCGCCGTCGTGTCTCTGTGGCGGCGTGTGGCAGCGCAGCGTGCATCGTCTGCGGCGCGAGCAACCCGTGGACGGACCCGTTCCACGAGCTGGGAGTAGACGGTGATACCGGAAGAGACCGTCGTGGAGATCCGGCGCCTGTTCTACGGCGAGCACTTCACGACGGGGACCATCGCCCGACTTCTGAAAGTGCATCACGAGACGGTGGAACGGGCCATCGGCACCGAGAGGTTTCACGGGCCTCGGGCGGCCGAGCGGGCGTCGGTGACCAGGCCGTTTCACGAGTTTCTGGCCGGGACGCTGAAGCAGTACCCGCGCCTGCGCGCGACGCGGCTCTTCGAGATGGTCCGCCAGAGGGGATACGCGGGGAGCCTCGTCCAGCTCCGGCGGGCCGTACGGGGGCTGCGGCCGGTGGCGCCGGAGGCGTTCCTGAAGCTGCGGAAGTTTCCCGGCGAGGAAGCCCAGGTGGACTGGGCGCACTTCGGCACGGTGCGCATCGGGCGGGCCGAGAGGAAGCTCTCCTGCTTCGTCCTGACGCTGTCCTACTCGCGGGCGCTGTACCTGGAGTTCTTCTTCGACCAGCACCTGGAGAGCTTCCTGGCGGGCCACGTCAACGCGCTCTCGGACCTGGGCGGCGTGCCGAGGACCTTCCTGACCGACAACCTGGCCGCGGCGGTGATCGAACGGGTGGGGGCGGCCGTGCGCTTCAACCCGCACTACCTGGAGCTGTGCGCCCATTACCACTCGGCTCCGCGGCCCTGCGCGGTGGCTCGCGGCAACGAGAAGGGACGCGTGGAGAGGGCCATCCAGTACGTGCGCCACTCCTTCTTCGCGGCCCGCCCCTTCACGACCCTCGAAGACTTCAACCGCAAAGCACTGGCCTGGCGTGACGAGGTGGCTCACACCCGTCCGTGGCCCGGCGACGACCGGATCACGGTGGCCGAGGCCCTCGAGCAGGAGCGTCCCTCGCTCCTGCCGCTGCCCGTCCATCCTTTCGAGACGGCGCGCCTCGTGCCGGCGGCGCGGAGCAAGACGATCTACGTCCGCTTCGACCTGAACGACTACTCCATCCCGCCCGGGGCCGTCGGCAAGCCCGTGACGCTCGCGGTGACCTCGTCGACGGTGAGGATCCTGAACGGCGCCGAGGAGATCGCCCGGCACCCGCGCTGCTGGGACCGGCACGCCCTCGTGGAGATCGCGGCCCACAAGGACGCCCTCCTGCGTGAGAAGAGGAAGGCCCTCGGATCCACCCCCTCGGCCAGGCTCCTGGCCTGTGTCCCGAAGGCCGAGGCCTTCCTCGAAGCCGCCGTCCGCCGGGGTGCTTCTCCGGGAGTGGAGACCCGACGGCTCCTGGCGCTGCTGCGTGACTACGGGGCCGAGCCGCTGGCCTGGGCCGTCGAGGAGGCCTTCGCGCGGGGCACGCCCCGCGCCGCCTCGGTCCACTTCCTGCTCGAGTCCCGTCGCCGCTCGCGCCGAATCCGGTCTGCTCCTGCCCTGGATCTCAGATCCCGCCCCGAGCTCGAGCAGATGCACGTCACGCCCCACGACCTGGAGACCTACGATGACCTCGCCGACAACGAAGACTGACCTGCCTTCCGCGCTCACGCAGCTCGGCCTTCACGCCACCGCCGCGACCCTCGACGATTTCCTGGCCCGGGCCACCCGGAGCCGCTGGGCCGCTCCCCAGATCCTCGAAGAGCTCGTCCGCGTCGAGATGGACGCCCGCGCTCGCAGGAGCCTTCAGCGGCGCCTGCTCCGCTCGCGAATCGGGTCCTTCAAGCCCCTGGTCGACTTCGACTGGAACTGGCCGAAGAAGATCGACCGATCCCTCGTCGAACGCGCCCTTACCCTCGACTTCGTCCGCGATGGCCGCAACCTCGTCCTCGTCGGCGCCAACGGTCTCGGCAAGACCCTGCTGGCCAAGGCCATCGCCCACCACGCCGTCCTCGCCGGCCACTCCGTCGTCTTCCGGACCGCCGCCGAGCTGCTCGCCGACATCCAGGCTACGGACTCTCCCCAGCTCCGTCGCCGCAAGCTCGCCAAGTACACCCGGCCCCAGCTGCTCTGTCTCGACGAGGTCGGCTACCTCTCCTTCGACGACCAGGCCGCCGACCTTCTCTACGGCGTCCTGAATCCGCGCTACGAGGCCTCCCGATCCACCCTCGTCACCACGAACCTGGCTTTCAAGGACTGGCCGTCGATCTTCCCCAACGCCACGTCCCTGGTCACCCTCATCGATCGCCTCACCCATCACGCCGACGTCACCCTGATCACCGGCCAGAGCTATCGCGTCCGCGAAAGCGAGCAGGAGGCCGCCGCGCGCCAGAACCCGCGGCCTCCGACGACCTCGTGAGCGCATCCCTCACGCCGCGCTCCTACGTCACCGCGATCCGCGCGACGCTCGAAGACCTCCCGGAACCTCACGGCAGCTTTCGCCCCGACGACCGCCGCCTCGCACTCGAGCTCCATCGTAGCCGTGTCCCGATCGAGACCTTCCGGGCCGCCATCCGTCTGGCCACTCTTCGCCGTCTCCTCCGTGACCCGGCCCTTCCTCGGCTCGCGCCGGTACGGTCTCTGCACTACTACCTGCCGGTCCTCGACGAACTGCTCCGGACTCCACCTGATCCCGCGTGGCTCCACTACCTCGCCGCTCGCATCGCCAGCCTCGGTCCTCGTCTTCGCGAAAACCTCGATCCTCCCGCCGTCGGCTCCTGTCCAGATTTCCGCGCTTTCAAGTGAGCGCTAACAC
>JBDIBE010000394.1:0-3346 GCA_039812785.1 Thermoanaerobaculia bacterium
GGCGCGCGGAGGCGGCCCTCCTCGCCGGGGGCATCCCCGTGCCGCCCGAGGTCGCGAGCCACGCCTCGTTCTGCGAGACGTGCGGCCCCCTCCTCGCGGCCTGCGAGGAGAACGACGTCGTGCTCGGGTCCCTCGCGGCCCCCGAGCCGCCCGCCGCCCTCGCCGCCGCGCTCGGCGCGATCTCGGAGACGGAGCCGGCCCGGGTCGCCGCGCGCGAGGTGCTGGCTCTCCTCGTCCCGGGCGCCCTCGCCGTCCCCGAGCCCTCGCCCGCCCTCCTCCGCCGCCTCCTCGCGCTCCCTGCCGGCCACCCGCGCCGGGACGCGGCCAACGTCGTCGAGATGAGCCGCTTCAGGCGGCTCCGGAGCGACTGGCGCGTCCTCGTCGCGGTCGCCGACGCGGCCGGCCTCGTCCTCGTCGCCGTCCTCGGGGTCGACCCGCTCTCCGCCGCGCGAAGCGGCGCGAGCGGCGTCGCCGCCGCGGGCGAGCGCGCTCTCGCCGAGGCCCGGGAGGTCGCGGGCGAGAAGCTCGACACCGTCCTGACGAGCCAGAGGAAGAAGCCCCTCACCCAGCAGCTCGACTACCGCCTCTATCGGACGCTCGCCGTCGGGAAGGCGAAGACGGCCGCCTGGGCGGAGATCCTCCTCGGGCGGCTCTTCGGGAGCCGCGTCGAGACGGAGGAGCCCGCGCGCCCGCCCCTCCGCGAACCGGCCGAGCCGAACTTGCGTTCCTTGGATCGGGCCGAGCAAGAGAGCCCGCTCCGGAAGACCCAGCGAGCCTGAAGAGCCCAGAAGGTGACGCCGATGAACGAGAACACCGCGCTTCCGCCGCCCCCCCCGATCGGGACCCCGGCCCCCCCGGTGGCCTACCCGCCGGCGGCGCCGCCCCCGCCCCGCCCCGCGGCCGGAAAGAACCCCGCGGCCGCCGGCTTCCTCTCGTTCTTCCCCGGTCTCGGGCACGTCTACCTGGGGCTCTACAAGCGGGGGATCGTCTTCTTCGCGATCCTCGTCCTGCTCATCGCGATCGCCGACCGCGGCCACTCCGGGCCGTTCGGGATGCTGATCCCCTTCTGGTGGGTCTTCGTCCTGATCGACGCCGTCCGCCAGGCGAGGGCGATCAACGCGACGGGGATGCCCGAGCCCGGCTTCTTCGGCGAGGAGAAGCCGCTCAAGGCCGACGGCGGCCTGACGTTCGGCATCTTCCTGATCCTCATCGGCCTCTTCTTCCTCGCCGACCGGGTCTTCACGATCGACCTCGGCTTCCTCCTCGACTGGTGGCCGGCCCTCCTCGTCGCCTTCGGCGGCTGGCAGGTCTTCGCCTACTTCCAGGAGAAGAGGCGGCGCGAGGAGGCCGCGGCCGCCCCGGCCGAGCAGCCGTAGCCGCACGGGCTCGGCGCGAGACGCGAAAGGGAGGGGCGAGCCCCTCCCTTTCCGTCTCTCTGCCGTGCGCGGAGGGCTACCCGCCGAGGCTCGTGACGAGGACGACCGTCTTCGGCGTCACCTTCCCGTCGCGCGGGTCGATGAGGTGGTCCTCGACGACGATCTGGAGCGACTCGTCGTCCTTCGTCCAGCGCGCGGTCTTCCCCCACTTGCCGGCCCAGGCCTTCTCCGTCGCCGCGTCGACCGGGATCCCGGTCGCGCGGGCGTAGTCGCGCAGGTCGCCGAGGATGTCGCGGTCCCCCTTGAGGAAGACGATCCGCATCGCCGGCCCCTCGTAGAAGGCGACGGTCTCCTCCCAGCTCTTCGCGGTCGTGTAGACGGCGACCTTCAGCCCCGCGAGGCGGCGGCGGATCTCCTTCTTCGTCTCCGGGGGCTGCGCCCCCTGCTCGAGCTGGTCGAGGAGCGCCTGCATCTCGACCTTCGCCCGGTCGGAGACGACCTTCGTCATCTCCGGCTCGTACTTCCCGCCCGGCGGAGGCGGGACGGCCTTCACGGGCGCCGGGTCGGCGAGCCAGAAGAGGGAGAGGAGCGCGAGGAGGGAGGTCATCGGGGGCGGATCTTACCCGCGCGCTACCCGTCGCGCTTCTTCACGACGATCTCCTCCGGCTTGCCCGCGAGGTAGCGAAGGGAGCACTCGGCGAACCCCTCGCAGCGGAGGCAGACGAGGTCGCGGTCGCCCTTGAAGTCGACCGGCTTGCAGATGTTCACGCCGGGGACGACGAGGCGCGTCAGCTCGTTGCGGAGCCCCTCGCCGCCGGGCGGCTCGACGCCGGCCTTCTCCGAGGCCCGGAGCGCCTCGACCCGCGGGAAGAGGTCGCGGTTGCGCCGCTCGAGGGCGTCGTCCTTCTGCTGGACGGCCGCCGTCTTCACCGCGACGACCGCCTCGCGCGCCGCCTTGCGCGCCCTGAAGCGGCCGTGGTGCCTCACCCAGAAGTAGACGAACCCCGCCCCGGCCCCGAGGATCCTCACGAGCGCCGGGCCCGGCCCGAAGGAGAGGAGGTCGCGGAAGAAGTTGAGCCCGAGGAGCCCCGCGCTGAGCCACGCGATCCACTTCACCTTCACCGGGATGACGAAGAAGACGAGGAACTGCGTCTCCGGGAAGAGAAAGGCGTAGGCGAAGAGCATCGAGATCGGGACGACGAACGGGTCGGAGACGAGCGGCGTCCCGAGGAGCCACGCCGAGAGCGAGGCCCCGAACGTGGCGACGAGCCAGAAGACCGCGTACTCCCCCGTCCCCCACTCCGCCTCGAGAGCGCTCCCGAGGATCCAGAGCGCGAAGGCGCCGAAGAAGAGCGACATCGGCCCGGAGTGGAGGAACTGGAACGTCACGAAGCCCCACGGTTGCGAGAGGGCCTGCGACGGCCAGAAGCCGAAGAGCTCGGCGACCCCTTTCGGGTTCATCGCGGCGAGGAGGAAGACGACGAAGTGGAGGCCGCAGAGCGGCGCGGTGAGGCCGAGCTTCGGCGCGAAGAGGTCGCGGCCCGAGGTCATCCGGAGCTCCTTCCGAAGCGCTTCAGCACCTCGGCGTGGGCGAGCGTGAGGAGGATGGGGCGCCCGTGGGGGCAGGTCCACGGGTCCCGGCAGGCGGAGAGGTCGGCGAGGAGGCGCGCGGCCTCCTCGGGAGCGAGGCGCCGGTTCACGGTGATCGCGCCGCGGCAGGCGAGCGAGGCGGCGAGGGCGTCCTTCGCGCGGGCCGCCGCGTCGCCCGAGCGGCCCGCGCCCGCTCCGTCCGCGTCGAGGAGGCGGCCGAGGAGGTCGCGGAGGACGGTGACGACCTTCTCCGGCGCGCAGTCGGCCGGCGCCGCCGAGACGACAAAGAGCCGCCCCGCGAGCTCCGAGACGGCGAAGCCGGCGGCGCGGAGCGCCTCGTCGGCGCGGCCGAGCGCCTCGGCCTCCTCGGGCGAGGCCTC
>JBDIBE010000395.1:0-3346 GCA_039812785.1 Thermoanaerobaculia bacterium
CGCGGCGCGGGCGAGCGCCGCCGCCTCCAGCTCGCCCAGGCCCGTCGCGAGCATCCGCCAGCCCGCTTCCCGCGTCTCGGTTCCCGTCATCGACTCCCTCTCCGGCCGGACGTTCCCGGCCGTGACGACGGCCGGGCCACGCAAGGCGCGGGCCAGTCGCGGCGGCCGCCGATCCTTCCGGCACCGTGCCCCCGCCGCGGCACCCGGCATCGTAGCGCCCGCCGCGGCCGCGATCGACCCGCGCTCCGGCAGGGGCTTTGCGCCCTCGGGCTAAGATCGCGCTCCAGGGGCTTCGATGAAGAGCAGCGCCGCCGCCTCGGCCCGGGCGAGGCACTCCGTTCGGGTCACCGCCGTCCTTCTCCTCTCCGCCGGCCTCGCCGCGTGCGGCGGGGACTCCACGGCGCCCGCCGCAGCTCCCTCGGGGACGCCGCAGGCGCTCGGCGGGTCGGCCGCCCTCGAGCTCTACCCGGCCCTCTCGCCGAAGGGGGACGAGCTCGCCACGTCGGTCATGACGAACGGCAAGCTCGAGATCCACGTCCGCCCGCTCGCCGGCGGCCCCGGCCGCCCCCTGACGCGCGACGGGCGGAACAACGCGCAGCCGGCCTGGTCCCCCGACGGCCGGCTCATCGCCTACCACTCCAAGGACCGGGGCGGAATCTGGGTCGTCCCGGCCGAGGGAGGGAAGGCGCGCCTCCTCGCGAGCTTCGGGTCGCGCCCCTGCTTCTCGCCCGACGGCAGGCGCGTCGCCTTCCAGTCGACGCCCCTGACCGACGTCGCCGCGACGGCGGCGCCGGGACTCTCCCCCTCGACGATCTGGATCGTCGACGCCGAGGGCGGCGCCGCGATCGGCGTCACGAAGCCGGGGAACCCGAAGGGGGGCCACGGCGCCCCCTCCTGGTCGCCCGACGGCTCCCGCCTCTACTTCGTCACCTCCGAGCCCCGGCTCTCGCAGGCCGAGATCTGGTCCGTGAGGCCCGACGGCTCCGACCTCGTCCGGCTCCACGCCGGCACGCGCCTCTACGAGCCGCGCGTGCCGCCCGGCGGGCGGGAGCTCTGGTTCGGAGCGCAGGACGAGGCCGGGAGCTACGCCCTCTTCCGCCTCCCGCTCGCCGACGGCGGGAGGGCCACCGCGGGGCCGGTCGAGAGCGTCACTCCGCTCCACCCCGACGTCGCGCGGAGCCCGAGCTTCTCCGCGGACGGATCGAAGGTCGCCTGGAGCGAGCTGACGACGACGGCGGCCATCTGGAGCGTCCCGGTCGACCCGGCGACGGGGCTCGCGTCGGGCCCGCCGGCGCCGCTCACCGCCGGCGAGGGGCGCGCCACCTGGCCCGTCTTCTCCCCGGACGGGTCGACGATCGCCTTCGGCTGGATCCCCCCCGGCGGGACGAACGACGTCTGGCTCATGGACGCCGACGGCGGCCGGCAGCGGCCGGTCATCGAGGGGCCCTCCGTCGAGTACGCGAACGACTTCTACCCCGACGGCAGGAAGCTCCTCTCCTTCTCCGACCGCGACGGGAGCTTCGCGGCCTGGGAGTTCGACATCGGGTCGCGCTCGATGAGGCGCCTCCCCCTCGACCTCACCGACGCGATCTCGATCCGCCTCTCGCCCGACGGCAAGCGGATCGCCTACCACAGCAAGCGCGACAGCATCACGATCAACACCTGGGTCGCCGACCTGAAGACGGGGACCCAGCAGAAGCTCACCTTCGACCGCGAGTTCATCGGCTACCCGTGCTGGTCGCCCGACGGGAGCGAGCTCGCCCTCGAGGTCCGGCGCGGGGACGACATCTTCGTCGGCGTCATGCCGTCGGCGGGCGGGACGCCCGAGCTCCTGAACGAGAAGCGCGGCCTCTCGTGGGCCTTCAGCTACTCCCCCGACGGCCGCCGCATCGCCTTCGCGGGCTACCGCGAGGACACCTGGAACCTCTGGTGGATCGACCGGAAGAGCCGGGAGGAGAGGCGCCTCACCGACAACACGCGGCTCGACGTCTACATCCGCTTCCCTTCCTGGTCGCCGAAGGGGAACCAGATCGTCTACGAGCAGGCCGAGACGCGCGGGCAGGTCTTCCTCCTCGGCACGGGCGCCGCGCGCCCCTGACGCCCGGGGGCGGGCGGCGTGAAGCTCGACGCGTTCCGGAAGAGGTTCTTCGAGCTCCTCCCGCGCTACGAGTACCTCGGTACGCTCGGGCACGGCGGGATCGGCGTCGTCTTCAAGGCCTTCGACCGGGAGCTCGAGGAGGCCGTCGCGCTGAAGGTCCTCTCCCCGAACCTCGGGCAGGACGAGAACGCGCTCCTGACCCGCTTCAAGCGGGAGGTCGCCCTCAACCGGCGGATCAAGCACCCGAACGTCGCGCGGATGCACGACTACGGCATCGCCGGCGACTACCCGTTCATCTCGATGGAGCTCATCGACGGGACGGACCTCTGGACGCTCGTCGGCCAGCGGCGCCGCTTCCCGCCGGCCGAGGCGGTCCCGATCCTCCGGCAGATCGCCCGCGGCACGGCCGCGATCCACCGTCTCCGCATCCTCCACCGCGACCTGAAGTCCCAGAACGTCATCGTCGACGCGCAGGGCGCGGCCGTCATCCTCGACTTCGGCCTCGCCCGCCACGCGCACGAGCCGGGCCTGACGCTCGCCTCGGTCCTGCTCGGGACGCCGCAGTACATGGCCCCCGAGCAGGCGCTCGGCGACGAGCTCGACGCGCGGGCCGACCTCTACTCGATCGGCATCATCGCGTGGGAGATGCTGACGGGACGGACGCCGTTCGAGGGGGAGTCCCCCGTGGCGACCGCGATGAAGCAGGTCCACGACCCGCTCCCCGACCTCGGCGCGCTCGTCCCCTCTCTTCCCGCCGACCTCGTCTCGGTGGTGACGCGCGTCCTCTCGAAGGAGAGGGAGAAGCGGCACGCCTCGGCGCTCGAGCTCGACGACGCGCTCGGCCGATGCGACACCGGGCCGGCGGCCCCGCCGTCCGAGGGGAGGATCCATCCCGACGCGGAGAGCTTCCTGCGCGAGGTGGACCTCGCCCTCGACTCGATCCTCACCCCGCGCGACGGCCGTTCCGCGCCCGGCGAGGCGCGCCCGACGCCCCGCTCCGCGCCCCGGGGCGAGGCGCCGAAGACGCTCGTGGCGCCGCGCGCCCGCAGGCGCCCGCCGATCGTCGCCGTCGCGGTCGAGGAGGTGCGCGACCTCCTCCGCCTCGCGACGGCGCTCTGCGTCACGGGATGCCGGACGCTCGAGGTGAGGAGCGGCGAGGAGGCCCTCGAGACGGTCCTCTCGCGGCGCGTCGACCTCGTCGTGATGGACACCACCGGGTTCCCCGGGATGGACGGCTTCGACGTGGCG
>JBDIBE010000396.1:0-3346 GCA_039812785.1 Thermoanaerobaculia bacterium
GCCGCGCCTTCAACGTGGAGAGCCTCGCGGTCGGCCACAGCGAGACTCCCGGCGTCTCGCGGATGACGTTCGTCGTCGACACCTCGCGCGTCGCGTCCCGCATCGTCGAGGCGAACCTCAGGAAGCTCGTCCCCGTCCTCGACGTCCACGACGTCACGCACGTCCCGGCCGTCGCCCGCGAGCTCGCGCTCATCCGCGTGAAGTGCGCCGAGGGAGAGAGGTCCGCGGTGAACGACCTCATCTCGATCTTCCGCGCCCGCATCGTCGACGTCGCCGCCGACTCCGTCATCGTCGAGATCTCCGGCGACCCCGAGAAGGTCGACGGCCTCGTCGAGCTCCTCCGCCCGCGCGGGATCGTCGAGATGGTGCGGACCGGAAAGGTCGCCATGACCCGCGGCGCCTCGGCGAAGCGCGCGTACGCCGACGCCCACGACACGGACGCAGACCCGCTCGAGCTCGCGAGCTGACCCGAAGGACGACGAAGGAGACGACATGCCCCGCATCCACTACGACCGCGACGCCCGCATCGAAGAGCTCTCCGGGAAGACCGTGGCGATCCTCGGCTACGGCAGCCAGGGGCACGCCCACGCCCTCAACCTCCGCGACAGCGGGGTCTCCGTCGTCGTCGGCCTCCCCGAGGGGAGCCGCTCCCGAGCGAAGGCCGCCGCCTCGGGCCTTCCGGTCCTGACGCCCCGCGAGGCCTCGGCGAAGGCCGACGTGATCATGGTCCTCGCCCCCGACACGTCGCAGGCGAAGCTCTACCGCGAGGAGATCGCCCCGGCGCTCGCCCCCGGGAAGACCCTCATGTTCGCGCACGGCTTCAACATCCGCTTCGGGACGATCGACCCGCCCGAGGGGGTCGACGTCTCGATGGTCGCCCCGAAGGGGCCCGGCCACCGCCTCCGCGAGGTCTTCACCGAGGGCCAGGGGATCCCCGGCCTCGTCGCCGTCCACCGCGACGCGAGCGGAAAGGCGATGGCGACGGCCCTGGCCTACGCGAAGGGGATCGGCTGCACCCGAGCCGGCGTCCTCGAGACGACGTTCGCCGAGGAGACCGAGACCGACCTCTTCGGCGAGCAGGCCGTCCTCTGCGGCGGCGTCTCGGCGCTCGTGAAGGCGGGCTTCGAGACCCTCGTTTCGGCCGGCTACCAGCCCGAGGTCGCCTACTTCGAGTGCCTCCACGAGCTGAAGCTGATCGTCGACCTGATGTACCGGGGCGGCCTCTCCTACATGCGCCACTCGATCTCCGACACGGCCGAGTGGGGCGACTACACCGCCGGCCCCCGGATCGTGACGGACGAGACGCGCGCCGCGATGGCGATGCTCCTCGCCGAGATCCGCGACGGGTCGTTCGCCCAGAGGTGGATCGCCGAGAACGAGACGGGCCGCGCCGCCTTCGACGCGACCCGGAAGGCCGAGCGGGGCCACGTCATCGAGCAGGTCGGCGCGGGGCTCCGCTCGATGATGCCGTTCCTCGACGCCGTCGCCGTCACCCCGGAAGGGGACGTCGTGAAGGCCGCGCAGGCGGCCGCGGAGGGCGCCCCGGTCGCCGTACCGGCGGGCGCGAGCGCATGAGCGGGCGGGTCCTCGTCTTCGACACGACGCTCCGCGACGGCGAGCAGTCTCCCGGCTGCTCGATGCACGGGCTCGAGAAGGTGAGGATGGCGCGCGCCCTGGAGCGGCTCGGCGTCGACGTCATCGAGGCGGGCTTCCCCGCCGCCTCGGCCGGCGAGCGCGAGTCGGTGAAGGCCGTCGCCGCGGAGGTCTCCTGCACCGTCGCGGCGCTCTGCCGCACGCGCGAGGAGGACGTCCGCGCGGCGGCAAGGGCCCTCGAGGGCGCGGCCCGCCCCCGCATCCACACCTTCATCGCGACCTCCGACCTGCACCTCGCGCACAAGCTCCGGATCGGCCGCGACGAGGCGCTCCGCCAGGCGGTCGCCGCCGTGAGGCTCGCGCAGACCTTCTTCCCGGAGGTCGAGTTCTCCGCCGAGGACGCCTCCCGGAGCGACTACGGCTTCCTCCGCGAGGTCGTCGCCGCCGTCCACGAGGCGGGGGCCTCGGTCGTGAACATCCCCGACACGGTCGGCTACGCGCTCCCGGACGAGTACGGCGAGATCTTCGCGAAGCTGACGCGCGACGTCCCCGGCGTGACGCTCTCGGCCCACTGCCACGACGACCTCGGCCTCGCCGTCGCGAACTCGCTCGCCGCCGTGAAGAACGGCGCGCGGCAGGTGGAGGCGACGATCAACGGCGTCGGCGAGCGGGCCGGGAACACCTCCCTCGAGGAGTTCGTCATGGCGCTCCGCGTGAGGGGCGAATCGCTCGGCCTGGCGACGGGCGTGAAGGCGGAGGAGATCACCCGCGCGAGCCACCTCCTTTCGTCGATCACGGGGATCTGGCCGCAGCCGAACAAGGCGGTCGTCGGCCGGAACGCCTTCGCCCACGAGGCGGGGATCCACCAGCACGGCGTCCTCGCGAACCCTCTCACCTACGAGATCATGACTCCCGCCTCGGTCGGCGCGGGCGACAGCAGCCTCGTCCTCGGAAAGCACTCCGGGAAGCACGCCGTCGAGTCGCGGCTGAAAGCGCTCGGCCTCTCCCTCGGCAGGGACGAGGTCGAGGAGGTCACCGCCCAGGTCAAGGAGCTCGCCGACCGGAAGAAGTACGTCTGGGACGAGGACCTCCTCGCGATCGTCAACTGCGTCCCCGACCGGCACGTCCGGCTCGTCCGCTACCAGGTCCTCTCCGGGAACCAGCTCCTCCCGATGGCGACCGTCGAGATCGAGACCGACGGCGAGCGCCGCACCGCCTCGGCGGGCGGCAACGGACCGCTCGACGCGGCGATGAACGCCTGCGACGCCGCGCTCGGCCTCGAGGTCGAGCTCCTCGAGCTGACGACCCGCGCCGTCACGGGAGGAAAGGACGCCCTCGCCGAGGTCGTCGTCCGCGTCCGGCACCGCGGCGGCGAGGCCGCGGGGCACGCCGCGTCGACCGATTCGATCGAGGCCTCCCTGAAGTCGTACCTCACGGCCGTCTCGGCCGCCCGCGCGGCGGCCCTCGAGGCGGCCGCCTGAACCGCGCATCCGAAACAGAGAAGGAGGATCCCATGTCCCGAAAGAGCCAGAGCCAGGCCGCCGCCCCCCGCTCCCGACAGGCCTCGTCCGCCCCGCGCCCCGAGCCTCGCGCCGCGGCCGGCGCCGCCCCCGGCGGCGACTCCGCCCCGGCCTTCCCCTTCGCGCGGACCGCCGAGGACGACGAGCTGCGCGACATGTCCGGGTACGGCTGGGGCGTCTAGCTCCCGTGCCGCTCCGCATCGCCGCCCTCCCGGGCGACGGCATCGGCCCCG
>JBDIBE010000397.1:0-3334 GCA_039812785.1 Thermoanaerobaculia bacterium
GGCGGCCTCGCGCCCGCAGGCCGAGACGACGACCCGGCCGAGGGGCCGGCCGCGACCGCCGCGGCGCGAGGCAGGCGGGGCGAGGAGCCGCTCGCGGACGCGGTCCGCCGGGCGGGAGAGGAGGTGGAACGAGGCCTCCCGCTCCCGCGTGAACTCCCGGAGGCGGGCGTCGAGCCGCGTCTTCAGCGTGGGCGGGGCGGCCTTCGAGGGGAGAGCCGCGGCGAGCGCGGCGACGACGTCGGGGAAGCGGTCGAGCGGGTCGTGGGAGATCGGGGACATCGGCGCGTCAGTCGAGGTGCTTCCGGAGGCGGATGAGCCCCTGCCGGATGCGGGTCTTCACGGTGCCGAGCGGCTGCCCGAGCTTCTCGGCGATCTCGACGTGGGTCATTCCCTTCAGGAACGCGAGCTCGACCGCCTCGCGCTGGACGGCGGAGAGCTTCGTCATCGCGGCCCGGACGGCGTCGCGGTTCTGGCGGAACGAGACGACCTCGTCGGGCGAGGCGTTCTCGTCGAGAGGGTCGATGTTCAGGCCCGGGTCGTCGATCGAGACGGTCCGGTCCTCGCGGCGGCTCCGCGCGCGGAGACGGTCGATGGCCCGCGACCGGGCGAGGGTGAAGATCCAGGCGGGAGGGGCGCCACGGGAGGCGTCGTAGCGGTCCGCTTGCCGCCAGACCTGCCAGAAGACGTCGAGGGCGACGTCTTCTGCCTCCTCGGCGTTCTGGAGGATCTTCCAGACGAGCGAATAGACCGGCGACGCGTAGCGCCGGTAGAGGGCGTCGAGCGCGGCCTGCTCGCCGTGGCGGATCCTCTCGACGAGCTCGAGGTCCGAGGGGTCCGGGGACGCGGCCGTCCCCGCGGCGGCATCCGTCCTTGCGGGTCGCTCCATCGCGGGCGAGGTTACAGGATTTCGTGGAACCGGAAGGTCGCGAAGGCCGACGGGACGTGGAAGTCCGGCGGACGCGATCGGCCCGTCGCCGCGAGCGACTCGAAGAGCACCTGCCTCCCGCGGGCGATGCGCGTCAGGTTCCCGCGACGCTCCTCGCCGGCGCTCGGGCGCGGCAGGGGCGGGTTGAGCGACGGCCATGGGATCGACATCCAGCAACGCCATCGCTCCCATTCCGACGGGCGGGCCTCCTGCGGATCTCCCTCGACGCGGACGCGGAGCCCCGGCACCGGCACGCCCTTGAGGAGGTGCCAGGTCTCGCGGCTCGCGTGCGGGTTCGCGACGCGGGCCGCGTAGTGCGTCGCTTCGGGGTTCACGACGACCTCGAGGTAGCGCGACGGCTCGGCGGCGTCGGCCCAGAAGAGCTCGACGCACTCGTCGTCCCAGACCTCCGCGTGCGGGCGGCGGCTGTGGATCCGGAGCGGCGGGTCGGAGAGGACCTCCCAGAGGACGTGGAGGTGCCGGAGCCCTCCGAGGAGCGCGACCCGCGTCGCCCGATCGCCCGGCGGCTCGCCGTCGAGCCCGCCGAGGGCGTGGAATGAGAGGAGCGCCTGCGCGTCCCCGCGCCGGAAGGAGCGCGGCAGGAGCGGCACGTCGACGACGGGAGGCGTCACTTCGCCCCCGGCGGGGAGAGGCCCATCCGCGCCGCGACGCGCGGTGCGACGTCGACGGCCTTCACGACGGCGAGGCGCGCCGGCTCGATCCCTTCGCCGACGTGGAAGAAGATCCCGTCGAGCTCCGGGTCGGGCCCGTAGCCGTGCTGGCCCGCGAGGTCCGCGGGCGAGATCAGCGGCGCCGCCTCGCCCGCCTTCGGGAAGCCGCCGCGGAGCATCGTGCCGGGCGCGCCGAGGAGGACGAGGTCCCCTGCGTTCGGGTGGTCGAGCCCGAGCGGGGCCATCTGGCCGCGAAGCGCGACGGTGGAGAAGAGCGGCGCGCCCGCCTCGTCGACGAGCCCCCGGAACCTCACGGCGATGTCCTCGAGGACGTCGGCCGCCTCCTCGGGAGAGAGGACCCCGCCGGGCATCTGCCCCGCGCGGTTCAGGACGACGAACGCGGAGCCGGCCGTGACGCAGACGTCCGCGGGCGAGTCGGGCCTCACGACGGGTCGCCCGCCGAGGAGGTCCGTCTTGATCCACCCCTCGCGCCGCAGGATCTCCGCCGGGTAGAGGGTGCGGACGACGGGGCGCTGCCCGTGGTCGGAGAGGAGGACGACGTCCCCGCCGAGGTCGCGGAACGCGAGGTAGCGCGCGGCCGCCCTGTCGGCGATCCGCCACGCCTCGCGCATCGCGGACGCGGCGCGCTCGGAGCGCGCCGCGTCCCATCCGGGAGAGCCGGCCGGGTGGGGGAGGAACTCGTGCTCGACCTCGTCGAGGAGCGGCTGGTACGCGAGGAGGAGGTCCCAGTCGCCCCGCCTCACGGCCGTCTCGAAGGCGGCGGTGAAGAAGGCGGAGAAGCGCTCGGCCATCTCGAGGAACGTCCTCTCGTCGGGAACGGGGCCCTGCAGGAGCCTCGAGTCGGGCGCCCCGGGCCAGAAGCCGCAGCGGGCGTCGAGAGTCTTCTGGAAGTCCTCCGGCCAGGCCTCGGTCTGCCCGACGCCGCCGACGTAGAGCGAGACGCCCGAGCCGTCGGGGGCGACCTTCAGGAGCTTCACCCATCTCCCCCGCAGCCCGCCGCCGTCGCCCGGCTCGGGAAGCGCGGCCCACTCGCCGGCGCCGAGGCGCGCGGCGAGGCGCCCGTCGGGCGCGAGCGCGGCGAGGGAGTCGTAGTCGCGCCGGCCGTCGTCCTTCCCGTCGACGAGGACGAAGGAGAGCGCCGGCGCCGCCGTCCCGTCCCGGCCCGACGGCGGCTCGACCTTCACGAGGCGGGGCGGCGAGTAGCTCTTCAGCTCGGTCGGGAGGGCGATCGCGGCCTCGGGAAACGCGGCGCCCGGCTCGGGCCCCGACCAGAGGAAGCCCGGAGCCTTCGGATCGGTCCAGCGGAAGCCGACGGGCGTCGTCGTCCGCGGCGTGCGCCCCGCGACGCCGGGCCAGCCGAGCGAGGCGACGCGCTTGCCCTGCCGCGCGAGCGCCTCCCAGATCGTCTCCACCGCCGGCTCGGCCTCGAAGCCGTTCTCGCGGCTCTTCAGCGACGACCCCGCGGGCCAGTAGGAGCTCGAGACGACGCCCGTCGCCGCGGGCAGCGCCCCGGTCGAGAGCGAGACGTGAACGACGGCCGTGAGCGAGGGAGTGACGGTCTGCAGCCGTTCCGCGGAGAGCCCCTCGCGCTCGGCGCGCAGGAAGCCGTCCGGGGAGAGCGCTCCGCGCTCGCGCCCGAGCTCGGCGGCGCCGGCCCCGTCGAACGAGACGACGACGACCCGCCGCGGAGGCTCGGGCGGCGCGGCGGACGCGGTTC
>JBDIBE010000398.1:0-3333 GCA_039812785.1 Thermoanaerobaculia bacterium
CCGGGCGGCTCGAGCGGCGCGCGGAGGTCGTGGCGGCGCTCGTCGCGGGGCTCGCCGACCGCAACCTCGAAGCGGCCGCCGCGGCCGCCGAGGCGCTCGGCGCGCTCGGCGGCGAGGCGGACGCCCTCCCCGCCCTCCTCGCCCTCGCGGACCACCGCTTCTGGAAGGTCCGCGCCGCCGCGCTCCGTGGCGTCCTCGCGCTCGTCGAGCGGGGCGCCGTGCCCGCGAGCGCGAAGCTGAAGGAAGCCCTCGCGGGGTTCCTCCTCACCTCCACCGACTTCCGCCCCCAGTTCGAGATGAAGCTCTCCTACCGACGCGTCCTCGAGGCGCTCTCGCGCGAGAAGGAGGCCCGGTGATCTTCTGGATCGGAAAGCTCCTCGCGCCGTTCCACGCGCTCTCGTTCCTCCGCCTCGCCGAGTACCTCTCCGCCCGCTCCATCGGCGCGGCGCTCACGGCGATCCTCCTGACGCTCTGGGTCATGCCGAAGGTCATCTGGTGGCTCCAGCGGAAGGCGTTCGTCGACCAGCTCCGCGAGACCGGCATCCCGTCGGCCTTCGACAAGGCCGGGACGCCCGTCATGGGTGGCGTCGTCCTCGTCGGCGTCGTCACGTTCTCGTGCCTCCTCTGGTGCAACCTCCTGAGCGGCTACGCGCTCCTCGTCCTCCTCGGCATGGTCTGGTTCGGGGCGATCGGCTTCGTCGACGACCGGGCGAAGATGCGTGCGAAGTCGGGCGACAAGGGAATGTCCGAGGCGAAGAAGCTCGTCCTGCAGGGCGCCTTCGCGGCGCTCCTCGTCGCCGTCCTCGCGAGCCCCTGGACGCCGCTCCCGCCGGCCGAGGCCGCGCGCCTCCACGTGCCGTTCGTGAAGGCGGCCGTCCTCGACAACCCCTGGGTCTACTTCCCCTTCGTCTTCCTCTTCGTCCTCCTCGTCGGCAACTCCGTGAACATCACCGACGGGATGGACGGCCTCGCGATCGTCCCGTCCGTCTTCGCGATCCTCGTCCTCGGGGTCTTCGGCTACCTCCTCGGGAACGCCATCTGGGCGCGCTACCTCTTCTACCCGTTCCTTCCCGGCGCGGGCGAGCTCGCCGTCTTCGCCTCCGCCTTCGCGGGGGCCGGGGTCGGCTTCCTCTGGTTCAACGCCTACCCGGCGCAGATCTTCATGGGCGACACCGGGTCGCTCTCGATCGGCGGGAGCCTCGCCGTCGCCTCCGTCCTCCTCAAGCAGGAGCTCCTCTTCGTCATCCTCGGGGGGCTCTTCGTCGCCGAGGCGTTCTCGTCGCAGGTGCAGGACAAGATCGGCATCAAGCTCCTCGGCCGCCGCCTCTTCGCCCGCGCGCCGCTCCACCACGCGATGGCGTACAACGGCCTCGCCGAGACGAAGGTCGTCGTGAGGCTCTGGATCGTCTCCGGCATCCTCGCCCTCGCGGCGCTCGCGACGCTGAAGCTAAGGTGACGGGGAAGCGCCGCTCCTCCGCCGCGAACGCCCTCCTCGTCGGCGCGGGCGTCCTCCTTTCCCGCCTCGCGGGGTTCGTGAGGGAGCGCGTCTTCGCGCACTACCTCGGCAGCTCCGACGCGGCCGACGCATTCAAGGCGGCGCTCAAGATCCCGAACGCCCTCCAGAACCTGTTCGGCGAGGGGGCGCTCTCGGCCTCGCTCATCCCCGTCTACTCGCGCCTCCTCGCCGAGGGGCGGGAGGAGGAGGCGAAGCGGACGGCGCGCGCCGTCGGGACGCTCCTCGCCCTCCTCGTCACGCTCGTCGTCGCCGCGGGCGTCCTCGCGACGCCGCTCCTCATCGACCTGATCGCCCCCGGCTTCTCGGGGGAGAAGCGGGAGATGACGGTCCTCCTCGTGAGGGTCCTCTTCCCCGGGATCGGGCTCCTCGTCCTCTCGGCCTGGTGCCTCGGCATCCTCAACAGCCACCGCCGCTTCTTCCTCCCGTACGCGGCGCCCGTCCTCTGGAACGGCGCGATGATCGCCGCCCTCGTCCTGGCGGGCGCGAAGGCCGCGCCCTACGCCATCGCCGAGTGGACGGCGTGGGGCGCCGTCGCCGGGAGCCTCCTCCAGCTCGCCGTACAGCTCCCTGAGGTCTCCGGGCTCGCCGGGCCGCTCCGCCCCGCCCTCGACCTCCGCTCGGAGCACGTCAAGACCGTCGTCACGAACTTCCTCCCGAGCGTCGGGAGCCGCGGCGTGACGCAGGTCTCGAGCTACGTCGACCAGGTCATCGCGAGCTTCCTCCCCTCGGGGGCCGTCGCGGCGCTCGCCTACGCGCAGACGCTCTACCTCCTCCCGGTCTCGCTCTTCGGCATGTCGATCTCGAGCGCCGAGCTCCCCGAGCTCTCCTCGGGCCTCGGGGCCGACGGGCTCCGCGAGCGGCTCGGCGTCGCGCTCCGGCGCGTCGCCTTCTTCGTCGTCCCCTCGGCCGTCGCCTTCGCGCTCCTCGGCGACCGGGTCGTCGCGCTCGTCTTCCAGACGGGGGCCTTCGGGGCCGACGACGTCGCCCACGTCTGGGCCGTCCTCGTCGGCTCCTCCGTCGGCCTCCTCGCGATGACGCTCGGGCGGCTCTATGCCTCGGCCTTCTGGGCCCTCCACGACACCCGGACGCCGCTCCGCTTCGCCCTCGTCCGCGTCGCGCTCGGTGCCGGCCTCGGCGCCCTCTTCGCATTCCAGGGGCCGCGGCTCCTCGGCGTGCCCGAGCGCTACGGCCTCGCCGGCCTGACGCTCGGGGCCGGCCTCGCGGGGTGGGTCGAGATGCTCCTGCTGCGGCGCGCCCTGAACGCGCGCGTCGGGAAGACGGGCCTTCCCGCTTCCTTCTCGCTCCGCGTCTGGGGCGCGGCCCTCGGCGCCGCCGCGGCGGGCTGGGGCGTGAAGCTCCTGGCGGGCTCCCTCGGCCCGGTCGTCCTCGGCACGCTCGTCTGCGGCGCCTTCGCGGCGGCCTACGCCCTCCTCGTCCTCCTCCTCCGCGTCCCCGAGGCCTCCGACCTCGTCCGCGCCGTCCGCCGCCGCCTCCGGCGCGCCTGACCCCGCAGCCGGAGCAGAATGGGCCGCGGATGAGCCGGACCGCCCTCTACGCCCTCTCGGCGCTCCTCGTCGCGCTCCTCGCCGTGGCGCTCCCCGACCGCCTCGTCCCCCCCGACGACAACTACCGGATCGTCAGCTCGGTCGAGGAGGTCTTCCGCGCGGTCGTCCTCGGCTCCTTCCGCTTCCTCGTCGGGGCCTTCGCGGGGCTCGCTCTCGCCGCCGGCCTCGCCACCCTCCTCGGCGGCGGCGCCGCGCGGCGCCCGGTCGCGCTCGTCCTCGCGGCGCTCCTCGCGCTCGTCGTCGTCGCGACCT
>JBDIBE010000399.1:0-3333 GCA_039812785.1 Thermoanaerobaculia bacterium
ACGCCCCCCGCCGCGTCGAAGGCGAGGAGCGTCTCCGTCGCGCGGTCGAGGAAGGCGCGGTCGTGCGTGACGAGGAGGAGCGCGCCGGGGAACTCGGCGAGCGCCTCCTCGAGGACGTTCAGCGTCGCGAGGTCGAGGTCGTTCGTCGGCTCGTCGAGGACGAGGAGCTGTGCGGGACGGAGCATGAGCCGCGCCATCAGGAGCCGCGCCTGCTCGCCCCCCGAGAGGCGCGAGACCTTCATCTCGGCCTGCTCCTGCGAGAAGAGGAACCGGTCGAGCCAGCTCCGGAAGTGGAGGAAGCGCCCGCGGTACTCGACGTGGTCCCCCTCCGGGCAGACCGTCTCCCTCACCGTCGACTCCGGGTCGAGCGTCTCGCGCCCCTGCTCGAAGACGGCGACCGAGAGGCCGTCCGCGCGCGTCACCGTTCCCGTGTCGGGCCGCTCGTATCCGAGGAGGACGCGGAGCAGCGTCGACTTCCCGCAGCCGTTCGCGCCGATGAGCCCGACGCGGCTCCCCGGCCCGAGACGGAGGTCGAGCCCGGCGAAGAGCGTCCGGCCGCCGTACCCCTTCGAGATCCCCTCGGCGACGAGGAGCTTCTTCGGGGCGCGCCCCGCGCCCGCGAAGTCGAGCTTCGCCGTCCGCGCGACGTTCCGCTCCTCGAGAGCCTCGATCTCCCCGGCCAGCTCCCCGGCCCGCTCGATTCGCGCCTTCTGCTTCGTCGCCCGGGCCTTCGGGCCGCGCTTCAGCCACTCCGTCTCGCGGCGGAGGACGTTTCTGAGCGACGCCTCGCGGCTTTCCTGCGCGAGAAGGAGCGCCTCCTTCGCCTCGAGCCACTTCGGGAAACCGCCGGGGACGGAGAGAAGGCCGCCCGGGTTCCGCCGGTCGAGCTCGAGGATCCGCGTCGCCACGCGCGTCAGGAAGACACGGTCGTGCGTGACGGTGATCGTCGCGAAGGGCGCGCGGGAGAGGAGCTCCTCGAGCCAGGCGATGCTCTCGACGTCGAGGTGGTTCGTCGGCTCGTCGAGGAGGAGGAGGTCGGGCTGCCGCACGAGCTCGCGCGCGAGGGCGACCCGCTTCCTCTGCCCGCCCGAGAGCGTCGCGACGGGGCTGTCGGGGCCGATGCCTCCCGTCGTCAGGGAGAGCTTCGCGAGCGCCTCGTCGGTCTTCAGCTCGGCCTCCCAGGCGACCTCCTCGCCGTGGGAGACGTGGGCGAGCGCCCCCTCGAGGACGACGGAGCGGACCGTGGCCCCCTCCGCGAACGCGGGCACCTGCGGCACGAGGCCGACCGAGACGCCTCCCTGGAAGACGACGGAGCCGTCGTCGGGCGCCGCCTCCCCGGCGAGGACGGAGAGGAGCGTCGACTTCCCGGCGCCGTTCGGGCCGATGAGGCCGATCCGCTCGCCCGGCTCGATCCCGAACGAGAGGCCGGTGAAGAGGTTCCGGGCGCCGAACGCCTTTCCGAGGCGCTGCGCGGCGACGAGCGGCGGCACGGCGCGACCTTAGCAGAGGCGAAAGGGGGAGGAATCCGGGCTTTACGAAACCGTCGGAGGCGTCGTATACGCTGCGGCCGCGCGCCCCCCCTTCCCGCGCGCAAGGAGACCAGAGAATGATCAAGGCCCTCGGATACGGAAACCCCGCCGCCACCGCCCCCCTCGAGCGGATGGAGATCGACCGCCGCGACCCCGGCCCGAAGGACGTGCGGATCGACATCCTCTACTGCGGCATCTGCCACTCCGACCTCCACACCGCCCGGAACGAGTGGCACGGGACGACCTACCCCTGCATCCCCGGCCACGAGATCGTCGGCCGCGTCACGGCCGTCGGCGCCGAGGTGAAGGGCTTCAAGGTCGGCGACATGGCCGGCGTCGGCTGCATGGTCGACTCCTGCCGCAGCTGCTCGGAGTGCAAGGACGACCTCGAGCAGTTCTGCCGGAAGGGGTGCGTCTTCACCTACAACAGCCCCGACGCGCACCTCGGCGGCATGACCTACGGCGGCTACACGAACGTCATCGTCGTCGACGAGGCGTTCGTCCTGAAGGTCCCGGCGGGCCTCGACCCGGCGGGCGCGGCGCCGCTCCTCTGCGCCGGCATCACGACCTACTCGCCGCTGCGCCACTGGGGCGCCGGCCCCGGGAAGAAGGTCGGCGTCGTCGGCCTCGGCGGCCTCGGCCACATGGCGGTGAAGCTCGCCCATGCCATGGGGGCGCACGTCGTCCTCTTCACGACGTCGAAGGGGAAAGTGGCCGACGCGAAGCGGCTCGGCGCCGACGAGGTCGTCCTCTCGAACGACGCCGAGGCGATGAAGGCGCACGCGGGGAGCTTCCACTTCATCCTCGACACCGTCGCGGCCTCGCACGACCTCGACGCCTACACGACGCTCCTCGCCCGCGACGGCACGCTCTGCCTCGTCGGCGCGCCGGAGCACCCGCACCCGTCGCCGCTCGTCTTCAACCTCATCTTCGGGAGGAAGTCGATCGCCGGCTCGCTCATCGGCGGCATCCGGGAGACGCAGGAGATGCTCGACTTCTGCGCCGAGAAGGGCCTCACGGCCGACATCGAGACGATCCCGGTCCAGAAGGTCAACGAGGCGTACGAGCGGATGCTGAAGGGGGACGTCAAGTACCGCTTCGTCATCGACATGGCCTCGCTGAAGTAGATCGCCCCGGCACTTCGTCGCGCGCCGCGGCTTCCCCTCGGGGGGCCGCGGCGCTTCTCTTTTGAGGGCGGCTCGAAAGGAGGGGCTTGACACGGATTCCTGACTTGCGCTCTACTTGCGCCTCACCGACAAGGAGGCGCCCATGACCACCGGATCGCACCGGATCTCCCAGTCCCTCCTCCCCGAGTTCGACCTCGAGATGGCGAACACCCGCCGCGTCCTCGAGCGCGTCCCCGACGCCGAGTGGGGCTTCAGGCCGCACGCGAAGTCGTTCACGATGGGCGAGCTCGCCGGCCACGTCGCGACGATCGCCGGCTGGATGACGGCCACCCTCACCGCCGACGTCTTCGACGTCGCCCCCGGCGGCGTGCCGGCGCAGTTCCCGAAGCCCGCCTCGACGAAGGAGGCGCTCGCCTTCCATGACGAGGGGGTCGCCTCGGCCCGCCCCGCCCTCGAGGAGGCGACGGACGGCCTCTTCCTCTCGAGCTGGTCCCTCGCCGAGAACGGCAAGGCCCTCTTCACGATGCCGCGCGTCTCCGTCGTGAGGAGCTTCGTGATGAACCACCTGATCCACCACCGCGCCCAGCTCTGCGTCTACCTCCGCCTGAAGGACGTCCCCGTCCCGGCGCTCTACGGCCCCTCGGCGGACGAGAGCTGAAATGGATCGGGGAGGCTCG
>JBDIBE010000400.1:0-3332 GCA_039812785.1 Thermoanaerobaculia bacterium
GGCCTGAGCGGCGAGCCACGCCGAGGGGGAGGCGAGGCAGTCGCGGAAGAGCCGCGCAGGCTCGGCGGCGCCCATCTCCGCGAGCTCCGCCGCGGCCGCTTTCGCCGCGGCGTCGGCCGTGGCGAAGCGCGCGTCGGGGCGCTTCCGGAGGAGCCGCTCGCAGAAGGCCTCGACGCCCGGCGGGATCGAGGGGTCGTGGAGGAAGAGCGAGGGAGGCTCCTCGTCGACGATCCTCCGGAGCGTCGTCGCCGGGTTGTCCGTCAGGAAAGGGTTCGAGCCCGAGAGCGCCTCGTGCAGCATGACTCCGACCGAGAAGAGGTCGGAGCGGGCGTCGAGCTGCGAGGCCGTCGCCTGCTCGGGCGACATGTAGGCCGGCGTCCCGATGACGTTCCCCGTCAGCGTCAGGCGCGTCATCTGGCTCGTCTTGGAGATCCCGAAGTCGGCGACCTTCACCGCGCCGGCGCGCGTCACCATGACGTTCTGCGGCTTGACGTCGCGGTGGACGATGCCGCGCTCGTGGGCCGAGGAGAGCCCCTTGAGGGTCTCGGCCGCGACGAAGAGGGCGAGCTCGGGAGGGAGCTTCCGCAAGTTGTCGAGGAGCGCCCGGAGCGTCCCGCCGTCGATCAGCTCCATCGCGAGGAAGAGCTCGTCTCCCTCGCCGAACTCGAAGAGCTCGAGGACGTTCGGGTGCTTCAGCTGCGAGTGGAGCCTCACTTCGTGGACGAAGCGGCTCCGGAACTCGGCGTCCTCGGCGACCTCGGGGAGGATCCGCTTCAGCGCGACGGGCCGCCCGGTCCGCGTATCGACGGCCGCGTAGACCGCGGCCATGCCGCCCCGCGCCAGGAGCCGCTTCGCCTCGTAGCCGGCGATCGCGGGGAGCGGCGCGCCGCTCACTCCGGCTCCTTGCCGGTCCAGACGACGTCGTCCTCGTCCCCCGGGGTCCCGTTCGGGCCCGCGGAGCGGAGCTCGCATTCCGCGAAGCGCACCGTGCCGTCCTCGAAGGGCTCGGGGAAGGGGCGGCGCGCCGCGTACGCGATCGGCCGGCCCCATCCGTCCGTCAGGAGGTACGCCGGGGGCGGGCCGTATCGCTGATCGAGCGCCGAGAGGCTCGCGGGGAAGCCGCCGTGCTCGACGCCGTAGATCTCGACCATCTTCCGGAGCTGGCGGACGTGGTCGGCGGTCGTCGCTCTCGCGTGCGATCGGAGGAAGACGGTCATCGAGACGACGCTCGGCAGCACGAGGAGGAGGATCGCCCAGGCCCAGCCGGGGATCCGGTGCGTCGCGGCGGCGTTCCGCGCGCGCCAGGCGGCTCGCGCCGCGGCGGTCGGCGCCGTCTTCCCGTCGTGCCCGCATTCCGGGCAGGCGGTGTCGCCCGGGCTCGCGCGGAGCGTCGTCGCCTCGCAGAGGGGGCACGTCTGGGGACGGGGCCGGGGCGCGCCCCGCGGCTCAGCCCTGCGGAGCGGCGCGCGGCAGAACGTGCACGACTCCGCGAGAGGCGGGTTCGGCCAGCCGCAGCTCCCGCACGGGCGCGGCTCGGGCGCTGCGGGCGGGGCCGGGATCGCCGGGGGAGGTCCGAGGTCGGACATCGACGGCCTCCGGGGACGTGTCGTGCGTGCGGGATTGTAGGATGCCGCGCGTGAAGGTCCGTGCGGTCTGTCCGGCGTGCGGCCGGCCCGCGTCCTCGCCGGGGCGGGCGGAGTGCCTCTACTGCGGCGCTCCGCTCGCGCCGGTCGTCACCGGGAGCGTGACCGCGGCGGGGAGCGGGAGGCCGATCGAGGTCGACGAGTCGAAGCGGAAAGGGCCCGCCCCGGCGGTGCCGCCGCGCGAGCCCCGCCCGGCATGGATGGACTACGAGGCGGAGGATCGCCCCATCTCGCGGCTCCTCGAGAGCGGCTGGGTCCGGCTCCTCCTCGTCGCCGCCTTCGTCCTCGCGGGGGTCCTCGGCCTCGCGAAGCTGATCGACGACCACCGCCCCGCGGGCTACACGGACGAGCTCGCGCGGCCCTGACGACCGCGTAGACTCGCGCACCGGCCGCCGCCGGTGAAAGGACCGCGCATGCGCCGCCTCGCCCGCCTCGTCGCCGCCCTCTTCGTCGTCTCCCTGCCCGTCGCCGCGCGCGCGGCCGGCCCCGTCCCGTCGCTCGAGGCCGAGCTCGGCCGGATCGCCGCCGCCTCGGGCGGGACGCTCGGCGTGAAGGTGGTCCACCTCGAGTCGGGGACGTCGGCCGGCCTGAACGCCTCCTCGCGCTTCCCGATGGCGAGCGTCTACAAGCTCCCCATCGCCGTCGTCGTCCTCGCGAAGGTCGACGCGGGCGAGCTCACGCTCGCAGAGGAGGTCGAGGTCCGCCCCGGCGAGCACCGGCGCACCGCCTCGCGCGTCGACCCGTTCACGCCGGGGAAGAAGGTCCCGGTCGGGGCGCTCCTCGACGACATGCTGACGGCGAGCGGGAACACCGCCTGCGACGTCCTGCTCCGCGTCCTCGGAGGGCCGGGCGCCGTCGACGCGTGGCTCGCGGCGCACGGCTTCCCGGGGGTCGACGTCTCCCTCACCGAGCTGCAGATGGCGGCGGTCTCGTCGGGAATCGCCGACCGCGTGAAGGACGGCGAGTGCGACCACGCCTGCCTCGACGCGCTCGTCGCGAAGGAGCCGAAGGACAAGCTCGAGGCGGCGGAGCGGGCGTTCGACTCGGACCCGCGCAACAGCTCCACGCCCGACGACCTCGCCCGCTTCGTGATCGCGCTGAAAAAGGGAGAGCTCCTCTCGCCGGCGTCCACGGCGGCCGTCCTCGACGCGATGCGCCGCTGCGCGACGGGAGACCGCCGGATCCGCGCGCTCCTCCCGAAGGGGACGGCCGTCTGGGACAAGACCGGGACGATCGGCCGCGGCGCGAACGACGTCGGCCTCGTCGAGCTCCCGGGCGGGAAGGGGACGCTCGCCGTCGCCGTCCTGCTGAAGGGCTCGACGAAGCCGTACGCGGAGCGGGAGCGGGCGATCGCGAAGGCCGCGAAGGCGGCGTACGACGCCTTCGCCCGCTAGCTAGCCGCCCTGGCGAAGGGAGAGGGGGCGCTCCAGCCGGCAGCGCGCGAGGAGCGCGTCGTCGGAAAGGAGCTCGCGCGTCGGTCCGTCGGCGGCGACCTTCCCCCGCTCGAGGGCGATCGTCCTCTCGCAGACGTCGAGGACGAGGTCGAGGTCGTGCGTCGCGACGACGCGGGTGTGGCGGAAGGCGCGGAGGAAGTCGATCACCTCGCGGCGCGAGCGCGGGTCGAGGCCGCTCGACGGCTCGTCGAGGACGAGGACGTCGGGCTTCATCGCGAGGACGGTCGCGATCGCG
>JBDIBE010000401.1:0-3327 GCA_039812785.1 Thermoanaerobaculia bacterium
AGAATGCCCAGCTCGTCGTACATGGCGGCGCAGAACTCGTGAATGGTCATCAGCCGCGCGCTCCCGGCCGTCCCGATCGTCGCCGCCGCCCGCCGCGCCGCCGCCGCCGCGCGCGCCGAGTCGCTCGAGGCCCCGGTCGACCTCCACCTCCTCGACGACGGCTTCTCCCATGTCGGTCTCGCGCGCGACGTCGACGTCGTCCTCCTCGACGCGACGGCCCCCGACGCGGGCGGCGCCCTCCTTCCGGCCGGCCTCCTGCGCGAGCCGCTCGCCTCGCTCGCGCGGGCCGACCTCCTCGTCGTCACGAAGACGGAGCAGGCCGACCCGGGCCCCGCGCTCGAGATCGCCCGGCGCTTCGCCCCGGGCGTCCCCGTCTACCGCGCGAGGACCGAGCTCCTCGGGATCCGGGACGGCGGCGGAAGCGCGGTCGCCCCGGCCGACCTCCCGCCCGGGACGACGCTCGCCGTCGCCGGGATCGCGCGCCCCGAGGCGTTCCGTGCGACCCTCGAGGGGATGGGACTCTCCCCGGCCGCCTTCCTCGCCTTCCGGGACCACGAGCCGTACGGGCCGCTCGTCCTCGGGCAGATCGAGAAGGCGCTCGAGGAGAGCGGCGCGACCGCCGTCGTCACGACCGAGAAGGACGCCGTGAAGCTCGAGGGGCGCCTCGCCGCCCCGCTCTTCCGCGTCGCCGTCGAGGCCCGCGTCGTCGAGCCGGGCTTCGTCCCCGAGCTCCTCTCGCTCCTCGCGAGGAGGCCCTCCTGACGATGGCGAAGGAACGGAGCGCCTTTCGGAACCGGCTCGAGCTCGGCGCCTTCCTCCTGCTGAAGGGGCTCTTCGCCTCTCTCCCGCTCCGTGCGGCGGACGCCGTCGGGCGCGGCGCCGGGCGCCTCTACCGCCTCCTCGACGCCCGCCGCCGCCGCCTCGTCGCGGAGAACCTCGCCCGGGCCTTCCCGGAGAAGGGGCCGGCCGAGCTCGCGCGCCTCGAGCGCGCCGTTTTCGCCCACTTCGGCGGCCTCGCCGCCGAGCTCCTCCGCTGCGAGCGCGAGAGCGTCGGGAGCCTCCTCTCCCGCGTCGAGGTCGTCGGCCTCGAGCACGCGCGGGCTGCCGCCGCCTCCGGGCGCGGCGTCTTCTTCTCTTCGCCGCACCTCGGGAACTGGGAGTGGGCCGCCCTCGTCACGGGCGCGCACGGCTTCCCCGTGACCGTCGTCGTCCGGCCGCTCGACAACCGATTGCTCGACGGGAGGCTCACCGCGATGCGGGAGCGGACGGGCTGCCGGATCGTCAGCAAGCGCGACGCCGCGCGGACCCTCCTGAAGACGCTCCGCGACGGCGGCCTCGTCGGGATCCTCGCGGACCAGCGCGCCCGGCCCCCCGACGCCGTCGTCGTCCCGTTCTTCGGACGCCCCGCCTCGACGACGACGGCCGTGGCCCGCCTCGCCGCGAAGACGGGCGCCCTCTTCCTTCCCGCCGTCTGCCTGAGGACGGGGGCGGGGCGCTGGCGGCTCACCTTCTCCGAGGCGATCGACCCGGCGACGTTCCCCGAGGCGGAGCGCGCCGTCGAGCCGCTCACCGCCCGGATCACCGCGCTCGTCGAGAGCCAGGTCCGCGCGGCGCCGGAGCAGTGGCTCTGGCTCCACGACCGCTGGCGCCTCTGACGCTCCACGCACGGACCCCCCAGAACTGAAGAACCCCGGCGCTCGGCCGGGGTCCTGAAGCTCGGGCTGTCTGTGCTGCGCTTTTCCTGCTCTCCTCCACGACCGGCGGGGGGCCAGGTGGCGCTCGCCGGTCGCCTCCGACTCTTCAACCTTCCTGCCAGCCTTCGTCCGGCGCTCCGCCCCGGCGATCCAAACGACGCCGCCGCAATCATTTGCAACCGCGGAACCGGGGTGCGCCGGGACGCTCTTCCGGGGCCGGGTACCCCATTCCGTGCACCGCGCCTGACCGGAATGCCGCGATTCCGCGCGGCCGCTCCGAACGGCCGCGCGGCGCCTCAGCCGAGCTCGACCGTCCAGTAGGCGACGTCGAGGAAGTTCCGCCACGCCGGGTGGATCCGGCTCGGGGCGAGGAGGCCGAGGGGCGAGGCTTTCGGCTTCACCGGGAGGCGGCGGAGCGCCATCCCCGCCTCCTCCGGGAGGCGGTTCCCCTTCCTCACGTTGCACTTCAGGCAGGCGCAGACGACGTTCTCCCACGAGGAGACGCCTCCGCGCGAGAGGGGGACGACGTGGTCGAGCGAGAGCTCCGACGTCGGGAAGCGCCGTCCGCAGTACTGGCAGCGCGTGCCGTCGCGGACGTAGATGTTGTGCCGCGAGAACTTCACGTCGTACCGCGGGGGGCGGTCGGAGGAGAGGAGCTGGATGACGCGCGGCACCTTCAGGATCGTCGTCGGCGTCCTCACGACGTCGGCGTCGCCCGGCTGGACCGGGATGTCGCACCACTCTTCCCAGCCGTAGGTCGTGAAGTCGGGGAGGACGGCCTTCACGTGCCCCTTGTAGAAGAGCGTGAACCCGCGTCGCGCGTCCGTGAGGGCGAGGGCGGCGAACGACCGGTTCAGGACGAGAACCGGCGCGTCGAGCACCATGAGGAGAGAATAGCGAAACGCGGATGAAGATTCTCCTCGTGCGTCTCTCCTCGTTCGGCGACGTCGTCTTCACGCTCCCCCTCGCCAAGGCCCTCCGCGGCGAGGGCGACCGCCTCGCCTGGGCCGTCGAGGGGCCCCTCGCCTCCCTCGTCGAGGGGGCGGCCTACGTCGACGAGGTCCTCCCCGCGACGACCCGCGCGTGGCGCAGGCGCCCCTTCGCCTCCGCGACCCGCGGCGAGCTCCGCGCGTTCCTCTCGGGGCTCCGCCGCTTCGCGCCGGACCTCGTCGTCGACGCACAGGGCCTCTTCAAGTCGGCGTGGGTCACCCTGGCCGCGCGCGCCCCGCGGAAGGTCGGGTTCGGGTTCGCGACGGCGACGGAGCGGGTCAACGCCCTCGTCACGCGCGAGCGGGTCGACGTCCCCCCGGGGACGCACGTCGTCGAGCGCGGCCTTGCGCTCGCCGAGCGGGTCCTCGGGCGGACGGGCCTGCCCCGCACGCCGGACGTCGCGCACCTCGTCGCGCGCCCCGCCGCCGAGGTCGACGCCTGGCTCGCCGCCCGCCCGGCGCGCCGCGTCGCGCTCCTCCAGCCGTTCTCCTCCCGCGCGACGAAGGAGTGGGACGCCGGGGCGACGGCCTCCTTCTGCCGCGCGCTCGCGGCCCGAGGCGTCGACCCGGTCGTCCGATGGGGCCCGGGCGAGCGGGAACGGGCGGAGGCGATCGCCGAACTCTCGGGGGGCGCCGCCTCGCTC
>JBDIBE010000402.1:0-3324 GCA_039812785.1 Thermoanaerobaculia bacterium
GCGCTTCTGCGCCTCGCCGGCCGGCTCGTCGGCGTCCGCGAGGAGGAGGCCGAGACGGCGTGCTCCGGCGGCGGGGCCACCGTCCTCGTCCGCGCCTCGCCCGGGGCGCAGCTCGCCGCCTGGGGCGAGACGCTCCCGCTCCTCCTCGCGATCGGCCTCGGCTTCGGCGCGGGCGCCGCCGCCCTCGTCCTCCTCGCCGGCTCGCCGGAGGCGGTCCTGACGCGGCAGCTCCGCGGGGCGCTCCGGCGCGGCGAGCTCGAGGTCCGCTACCTGCCGGTCGTCGACGTCCGGTCGGGCCGGTGCGTCGGCGCGGAGGCGCTCCTGCGCTGGCGCCACGCGCGCCAGGGGCTCCTCTCGCCGGACCTCTTCATCGCGATCGCCGAAGAGACCGGGCTCATCCTCCCGATCACGGAGTGGCTCCTCAGCCACGTGGCGCGCGACCTCCCGGACGGCCTTCCCGACCCCGAGCGCTTCCACGTCTCGATCAACCTCGCCGGGGCGCACCTTCGCGACGCGCGGACCGTGAGGACGATCCTCGGGGCGTTCGAGGGGTCCCGGCTGCGTCCGGAGAGCCTCGTCTTCGAGGTGACCGAGCGGGAGTTCATCGAGGACGAGAGGGGGACGGCGCGGAACGTCCTCGAGGCGCTCCAGGCCTGGGGCGCGAAGATCGCGCTCGACGACTTCGGCACCGGCTTCTCGAACATCGCGACGCTCCGGCGCTTCCGGCTCGACCACCTGAAGATCGACAAGAGCTTCGTGGAGGGGATCGGCACCGGCTCCGTCGCCGAGACCGTCATCGACGCCATCGTCGACCTCGGCCAGAGGCTCGACATGACGATCGTCGCCGAGGGGATCGAGCGCCCCGAGCAGGTCGACTACCTCGTCGCGCGCGGCGTCACGCTCTTCCAGGGCTTCCACTTCTCCCTACCCCTCACGCGAAAGGGGCTCGTCCGCTTCGTCGAGGACCGGGCCGCGACGGCCGAGGAGGAGGCGCGGGGCGCGGCGGGAGGGGGCGAGCCGGCCGGGCCGGACGCGCCGGCCTGAGCGCCGGCGGCCGGTGATCCGCGCGGCTCAGGAGATCCCGACGATCCGCCCGTCGACGAGGTCGACCCTCTCGGCCTGAGGCGACGACGGAAGCCCGGGCATCCGGAGGATCTCGCCGAGGAGCGGCACGAGGTAGCCGGCTCCCGCCGCGAGGAGGACGGCGCGGACCGTGACGTCGAAGCCCGTCGGCCGGCCGACGAGCGAAGGGTCGTCGGAGAGCGACGTCTGGGTCTTCGCGACGCAGAGGGGGAGGCCTCCGTACCCGAGACGCTCCGCCTCGGCGAGGTCCCGCTCGGCTTCCCGCGTCCACGCGACGTCGTCGGCGCCGTACATGTGCCGCGCGATCCGCGCCATCTTCTCCTTCGGCGGGTCGCTCCGTGCGTAGAGAGGCCGGAAGGGGCGCGACCTCCTCTCGGCGTGGGCGAGGACCTCCTCCGCGAGGGCGGCCGCCCCCTCGCCGCCGCGCTCGAAGGCGTCGCAGACCGCGAAGGGCGCTCCCCACTCCGCCGCCGCGCGGCGCACCACCTCGACCTCGTCCTCCGAGTCGGCGGCGAAGCGGTTCAGGGCGACGACGGGGACCTCGCCGAAGTCGCGGATGCTGTCGAGGTGCTTGGCGAGGTTCGGCAGGCCCCGCTCGACGGCGGCCGGGTCGGGCTTCCCGAGCGACCCCTTCGGGACGCCCCCGTGCCTCTTCAGCGCCCGGACCGTCGCGACGAGGACGACGGCGGCGGTGTCGAGGCCGGCGGAGACGCACTTGATGTCGAAGAACTTCTCGGCGCCGAGGTCGAAGCCGAAGCCGGCCTCGGTGACGACCCAGTCGGCGAGCGAGAGCGCCTGCTTCGTGGCGATCACGGAGCTGCAGCCGTGAGCGATGTTCGCGAAGGGGCCGCCGTGGACGAAGGCGGGGACCCCCTCGCACGTCCGGACGAGGTTCGGGTGGAGCGCGTCGCGGAGGAGGGCGAGCATCGCTCCGGTCGCCTTCAGGTCGGCCGCGGTGACCGGGGCCTTCTCGAAGGTGAGGGCGACGACCATCCGCTCGAGCCGCGCGCGCAGGTCCTCGGCGTCCTCGGCGAGGCAGAGGGCGGCCATCACCTCGGAGGCCGGCGTGATGTCGAAGCCGGTCTCGCGCGGCACCCCCTGGAGGACGCCGCCGAGGCCGATCACGACGTGCCGCAGGGCGCGGTCGTTCACGTCGAGGACGCGCCGCCAGAAGACGCGCCGCGGGTCGACGCCGAGGCGGTTCCCGTGGTGGACGTGGTTGTCGAGAAGCGCCGCGAGGAGGTTGTGCGCCGAGGTGACGGCGTGGAAATCGCCGGTGAAGTGGAGGTTCACGTCGTCCGACGGGACGAGGCGCGCCCGCCCGCCCCCCGTCGCGCCCCCCTTCAGCCCGAACGTCGGCCCGAGCGAGGGCTCGCGGAGGGCGACGCAGGCCCTCTCGCCGAGGCGGGCGAGCCCCTGCGCGAGGCCGATCGACGTCGTCGTCTTCCCCTCGCCCGCGTCCGTCGGCGTGATCGCCGAGACGAGGACGAGGCGGCCGCGCGGGACGGGCGCGCCCGGCCCGGGGAGGACCTTCGCCTTGTCGTGTCCGTAGGGGACGAGCCGCTCCGGGGAGAGGCCGAGGCCGGCGGCGGCTTCGGAGAGCGGCCGGAGCGACGGGACGTCCATCTCGACCTCCCGGGGCGCCGGGTCGGGGCGCCCCCTTCCAGTATGGCCCCGCGCGCGACCCGGCGGCTCAGGAGAAGCCCTGGAGCTTCTTCAGCGCGGCCTGCTTGAGCGCCATGCTCGTCGCGGCGCCGCGCGAGATGTTCCGCACCTCGCTCTCGGGAAGGGTCTGGAGGATCCGGAGGGCGAAGGCGGGCGGGGTCTTCGCGTTGTGGACGAGGGCGACGCGGACCTCGAGGTTCGAGAGCCACTGGGTCGACTTGACGATCGACTCGGCCGTCTGGAACGTGAGGTAGGGCGACTTCGCGATCCGGATCACCTCGTCGGCCGTCAGGCGCGGGTTCTTCAGGAGCGTGTAGAGGACCATCGGGTCGCTGTCCTGCGCGAGGATCGCCCGCTCGATCCGCCCCGCCTTCGCCGCGAGGAGGAGCTTCTCCGTCCGCGAGAGCGCGCGGAGCCGGTCCCAGACGCTCTGCGTCGCGGCCGCGTCCTCCTCGCCGGCGACCTCCTCTCCCGGCGCGTCGGGCGCGGCGCGGAGCTCGTCCGCAAGCGCGGCGGCGGCCGCGTCGAGGGCGAGCGCGAAGCCGTCGGCGAGCGGTGCGACGACGGTCGCGGTCG
>JBDIBE010000403.1:0-3322 GCA_039812785.1 Thermoanaerobaculia bacterium
GGCGTGAACTGCGTCCCGGCGCGGCGCCTCGCCGCGAGCCTCGCGCTCCTCGCGGCCGCCGCCCCGGGAGCCCCCCTCGCCGCGTACGGCAACACGGGCCTCCCCGTCGACGAGGCCGCGGGGACGTTCGAGGAGCCGATCGCGCCGGACGAGTACGCCGGCGCGGCGCTCGACTGGGTCGCGCTCTGCGCGCGGCTCGTCGGGGGCTGCTGCGGGACGGGGGCCGGGCACGTCGCCGCCCTCGCGGAACGGCTCCGCGCCTACGGGAAGTAGCCCCGGATCGTCTTCGCGCGGTATCCGGGCTTCCCGACCCGGACCTCGACGAGCCGGTACTCGTCTTCCTTCCTCGTCGACTCGGTGAGGTAGGTCAGGAAGTACTGCGCGCGGACCTCCGACTCGATCTTCCGGTAGATCTCCGGCAGCTGCTTGGCGTCGCCGATGAAGAACGCCTCGCCGCCGGTGTCGTCCGCGAGCTCGCGGAGCTTTCCCTTGAGCCCCATGTCGAACACCGAGAGGTCGAGTCCGATGACGAAGATCGGCACGCCCGCCGTCCGCGCGTAGCGCTTCATCGTCGGCCAGTCCGTCGAGGAGTGGTTGTCCTTGCCGTCCGTCAGGACGACGAGCGCCTTCTTCCCGGCGAGGGACCGGAACTGGTAGAGGCCGAGGACGACGGAGTCGTGGAAGGCGGTCGCGCCGCCCGCGCGCGTCTCCCCGATGGCCCGGATGAGGGCCGCGCGGCTCGACGTCATCGCCGCGAGGAGCGTCGGGCGCTCGCGGAACTCGATGACGAACCCGCGGTCCTTCTCGCCGACGAGGTTCGAGACGAACTCCGTCGCGGCCTGCTTGACGAGCGGCATCGACTTCTCCATCGACCCGGAGCCGTCGACGACGAGGCCGAGGGCCATCGGGAGCGACTCGGCGAACTCGAAGGCCGAGAGCTCCTGCTTCACGCCGTCCTCGAGGACGGTGAAGTCGTCCTTCGTCAGCCCCTTCGCGAAGCGCCCCGCCTCGTCGAAGACGGAGACGTTCAGCTCCACGAGGTTCACCTCGACCTTCGCGAGGAGCCGCTCGTCCCCCTTCAGCATCCGGAAGTCGGAGTACTCCTTCCCCTCGGCGTCCCAGGCCGACGCGCGCATGAGCGTCGCCTTCGCGACCTCGGAGGCGGCCACGGAGGCGCGGTAGGGGGGCGACGTCCACTCGGCGACCTTCCGGTCGTCGAGGAAGAGCTCGACCCTCTTCGCGACAGCCCCCGCGATCGACTGGACGGCCACCTTCACCTCGGCGTCCGCGTGCCCCTTCGGCTTCGGCAGGTCGAGGAGGCGGACGGCGAGCTTCGCCTCCTTCTCGTTGAGCGCCCAGGCGTCCGCGTCGACGAAGTTCCCGAGCTTGTCGAAGCCGAGAGCGCGGAGCGTCTGCTTCCGGGGCATCGTCCCGAGGTCGATCTCGACGGTGTAGGGAGGCCGGTTCCGCGCGAGGATCCTCTTCTCCCCGACGTAGAACTCGACGCGCGTGATCGGGGGCTTCGCCTCGCACGCGATCCGCAGGAGCCCGACCGGGACCTCCCGGTCGGGAGGGAGGAAGCGGAGGAGCTCGCCCGCGGCCGGAGGCGCCGCGTCGCGGTTCGCCTCCTCGAGGAGGATCGCCGGGGCCGAGAGCGGCCCGGCGTCCTCCGCCCGGAACTCCGACGACATCTTCGGCACCGTGAACGTCACGGCCCGGAGCGCCATCGCCTTCCCGTTCGCCGCCTCCAGCGAGAGGTTGACCGTCACGTCGCCGGGAGGGAGGGAGCGGAGGAAGGCGACGGCGAGGGGCTTCTCGAGCCCCGAGTCGCCGAGGTCGACGTCGACCGGCTCGCGGAACGTGTCGACGGCCGCCCCTTTCGCGTCCTTCGCCTCGCCCGCGACGAAGAAGGAGTAGACGCGCGGGGCGAGGCCCGCCTTCTCGCGGAGGTCGGCGCGGGAGAGCGTCAGCGTGAAGCGGACGACCGTCCTCTCCCCGCTCGCGCCGAGGAACTGCTCGCGCACCTCGAGCGGGACGGTGACGCCGAGGACCTTGCCCGACGTCTGCTGCGCCGGGGAGGGCGCCGGCTGGCCGAGGAGGGGGGCCGCGAGGGCGGCGGCGAGGACGAGGAGCGCGGGGACGACACGTCGCACGGAGGGAACCTCCCGTCTTCTGTTACGCAGGAACCGGGCCCGCGGGTGCCGGATCGGAGACCTCCGGAGCGGACGCCCGCCCGTCCCGCTCGTCGATCCGGAGCGCGAAGAACGACTCGACCGCCTCGAGGAAGGCCGCGGGGTTCGGGAGCGACTGGATCCGGCGGCGAAGCTCCGTCCCCTTCGGGACGCCGTGCGTGTACCAGCCGGTGAACGTCTTCAGCTTCCCCATCATCGCCTTCGGCTCGTCCCCCTCCGCCTCGAAGATGAGCCGGAAGTGGTGGAGGATGACGTCGCGACGCTCCTCGAGCGTCGCGAGGCGGTAGGGCCTCCCGGCGAGGAGGTCGGCCGCCTGGCGGAAGATCCAGGGGTTCTTCATCGTCGCGCGGCCGATCATGACCGCGTCGCACCCCGTCTCGCGGAGCATCCGGAGGACGTCCTCGGGGGTCTCCACGTCGCCGTTGCCGACGACCGGGATCCGCACCGCCTCCTTGAGGCGCGCGATCCGGCTCCAGTCGGCGCGCCCCGTGTACATCTGCTTCGCCGTCCTCGGGTGGAGCGCGACGGCGGCGACGCCTTCCCCCTCGCAGATCCGGCCGAGCTCGAGGAAGTTCGTCGTCTCCTCGGTGATCCCGGCCCGGAACTTCACCGTGAGCGGCGTCGTCGGGAGCGCCTTGCGGCACGCCTCGATGATCCCGCGCGCGCGGCCGAGGTCGCGCATGAGCCCCGCGCCGGCGCACCCCTTCAGGATCTTGTTCGCCGGGCATCCCATGTTGATGTCGCAGACGTCGACACCCTCCTCCTCGACCCTGCGGGCGGCCTCCGCCATGCGCGTCGCGTCGGCGCCGTAGATCTGGATCGAGAGGGGGCGCTCCTCGGGGACCCAGCGCAGGAGCCGCTCGGTCCTTCGCGCCCCGCGGGTCAGGCCTTCCGAGGAGACGAACTCCATCGTGACGAGGCCGACTCCGCCGAGCCTCCGGAGGAGGAGGCGGTACGTGCCGTCGGTGATCCCCGCCATCGGCGCGAGGACGAGCGGCGGGTCGACGGCGCAGGGGCGCGTCCCGGGGGTCTGGTAGACGAGAGGCATCGGAAGCGGGGCGCGGGGCCGAGGCCCCGCGCCCGTGCCGTGGCCCGGCTCAGCCGGCGGGAGCCGCCGGGGCCGCGGGAGC
>JBDIBE010000404.1:0-3317 GCA_039812785.1 Thermoanaerobaculia bacterium
CAAGTACAACATGGAGCGGGTGAACTTCAGCCCGGACCTGATCGACGCCGCCTGCGTGACGTACTTCATCGGCGAGGAGAAGAAGGACTTCGGGACCGTTCCGAAGGGCGAGGTGATCCACGCGACGTTCGTCCTGAAGAACGAGGGGAAGGCCGACCTCCACGTCACCGACGTGAAGCCCTCCTGCGGCTGCACGGCCCCCGAGTACGACAAGACGATCAAGGCCGGGGCCGAGGGGAAGATCGTCCTCAACGTCGACACGAAGACGTTCCAGGGCCCGATCTCCAAGTCGGCCCTCATCCTGACGGACGACCCCGAGAAGCCGCAGGTCTCGATCTTCGTCCTGGCGAACGTGAGGCCGTACGTCGAGACGCACCCGGTCGGCTACTTCCGCCTCCAGGCCCTGACGGGCGAGGTCGCCTCGTCGGAGATCGTCATCTTCAGCGAGGAGCCCGATTTCAAGCCGACGAAGGCCGAGGCGCCGAACAGCTACATGAAGGCGTCCCTCGCTCCGGTGCCCGAGGCCGAGAGGGTCGCCGGCAAGCCCGCGAACCAGTGGAAGGTGACGGTCTCGACGACCCCCGACGCCCCCGAGGGGCTCCTCGGCGGCTACGTGAAGGTCCTGACGGGCGCCGCCAAGCAGCCCGAGCTGAGCCTCGCGGTCTCCGGCTACATCAAGCCGACGCTCTCGATCACGCCCCTCTCGGTCAACTTCGGTAACTTCGAGCCGAAGGCCGACCCCGTCAAGCGGACGGTCACGATCATCAACAACAACACGAAGAACGAGGCCTTCCAGGTGACGAAGGCCGAGTCGAGCGTCCCGGGCGTCAAGACCGAGGTCGTCATGACGGACAAGGCGCGCGCCCAGGTCGTCATCTCGATCGACGACAAGGTCAAGAAGGGCGTCTTCGACGGGGTCGTCACGGTCTCGACGAACGACCCCACGAAGAAGGAGATCAAGATCCCGCTCAAGGGCGTCATCCTCTAGGAAGCCCCTCGAAACGGAGCCTCACCCGGGCCGGGCGGACGTCGCGTCCCCCGGCCCGTTTCCTTTTCCGGCGGTGCTACGCCGGGCGGGGCCCCTCGGGCCGGACGGGGACGACCTCGATCCAGTCGAACGCGGCCGCGAGCGTCCGCGCGTCGCCGGCGCCCGGGACCCTGTCCTTCGGCGCCTCGGCCCAGGCGAACTCGAACCGCAGCGTGTTCGCCCCCTCCTTCCACGCCGCCGCGGGCGCGACGGCGCCGTAGACGGCGGGGCCGCTGCCGAGGGTCACCGTCGCGAACGTCGTCCCGTTGACCGAGACGGAGACGGTCTGGGGCGGGGCGCCGGGCCACTCGAAGGGCCAGGCCCGGAACCTCACGAGCCGGTCCGCCGCGCCGGGCGCCACGAGCGTCACCTCGGCCTCGCGGGCCTGCGCCCACGCGAAGGTGTCTCCGCGATCGGTCTTCTCGAAGCCCGACCAGCCGGTCCCGAGCGCTCCCGAGGAGCTCTCCGGGTCGAGGTTGAGGAAGCGCGGCTCGGGGACGGGCCGCGCGCAGGCGGCGGCCGCGAGGGAGAGGACGAGGAGGAATCGGACGGGCTTCACGGGGCGTCTCCGAAGGGGAAGGCCCGGGCCGCGAGGAGCTCGAGCTCCGCCGTCGCGCCGGGGCAGCGGGAGGATGAGGGGGCGGAGTAGACGAGCGTGCCGGCGAGCGTCCCGTCGACCCGAGGCAGAAGGGTCCCCGACCAGCTCCCGGTCTCGGCCGAGGCGCCGGCGAAGGTCCAGCCGCCCCCGTCGCGCGGGGAGAACGTCGTGTTCGGCGTCGGGACGCCCGAGCCGGCGCCGAAAGCGAGGAGGTTCTGGAGGAAGGAGCCCGCGGGGCACCCCACCACGACGACGCCGCTCAGGAAGTTCGGCGCGCCGCCGACGACGTCGAGACGCCCCGCCGAGGCGAGCGCGGGATCGCCCTTCGAGGCGACCCAGCCGTACGCGCCGTCGTCGGGGAGGTCGACCTTCACGGGGGGCAGGTAGGCGATCGAGGAGATCGCGTTGTCGATGAGGGAGGCGCCGATCGCGACGGGGCCGCCGCTCTTCACCGTCACGGCGACGCGGAGGTTCGTCTCCGTGCTCCCGACGCCGAAGGAGGCGGCGACGTCCCCCTGCTGGGCGGCCGAGAAGCGGCCGAGGGTGTAGTCGCGCGAGCCGGCGACGGAGCCGTCGCCGCGGAGGAGCGCGACCGTCAGGACGGCCGTGGAGCCCCCGGTGTTGAGGAGGATCAGGTTCGTCCGGAAGCCGCTCGAGGAGGACGGCGAGGCCGAGACGTACGTCAGCCAGCCCGTCTCCCCGCGGGCGATCGTCTGCGACGCGGCCTGCGCCGGGATGGAGAAGCCGAACGTGCCGGGGACGCCGGAGGCGCTCCGGGCGTTGGCGACGAACGTCCGCGAGAGGACGGAGACGGGGACGTCGGAGTCGACCCGGATCCCGCCCGCGGAGATGCCGAACGGCGCCTCCTTCCCCGCGAACGTCGTCCCGACGACGTCCTCGACGGCGAGCGTCTCGCCCGGACCGACGGTCAGGGCGGCCTCCGGGGCCGAGCCGTTGTCTCCCGTGGCGGCGAAGGCGCCGTCGATCGGGCTCTGGGCGAGGTAGGTGAGGACGACGCGGGCGGTCTGCCCGGAGGGGTTCGCGATCCGGAGGGCGCTGACGAACTCCTCGCCGCCCCGCCCTCTCGCCCGCGCCGTGGCGAGGACCCACTGGGTCGTGGCCGGGGTGTCGGCGGAGGCGGGAGCGCCGGCGAGGAGGAACGCGAGGCCGGCGAGAGGGAGGCGTCTCATCGGGAGGCTCCTTTCCGGGGTCGGCCCGCGATCTTAACGTCCCGCGGACGGCCGGCCCGCCGCGCGGACGGAATCCGACGAAGGGCCCCCGTCGGAAACCGGGCGATGGAAAAGAAGGGCGTCGGCCGCCCCCGCGACGGGAACCCCGAGGAGACCCGGAGGGAGATCCTCCGCGCCGCGGGAGCCTCGTTCGCCGCGAGCGGCTTCGTCGGCGCGACGACGAGGGCCGTGGCCGCGCGCGCCGGCGTCAACGTCGCGACGCTCCACTACCACTTCGGGAGCAAGGAGGGCCTCTACCGGGCCGTCCTCGCCGAGGCGGCGCGCGGCGCCCTTCCCGTCGTCGCCGCCTCCTCCGCGAGCGAGGCCGTCGCGGGCCACGTCGAGGCGCTCTTCGCGTTCGGCGCCGACCGCCCGACCCTGGCCCGGCTCGCCTTCCTCGACGCCCTCCCCGGCCAGAGCGGAAGAGCACACGGCTGAACTCCAGTCACTAATGCGCAGCTCG
>JBDIBE010000405.1:0-3306 GCA_039812785.1 Thermoanaerobaculia bacterium
CCGGGCGGAGCAGAGCTCCCGGTAGGCCGGCCCGGCTAGCCCAGGATCCTCGCCAGGGCCTCCCGGTACTGCGCTCCGACCGGGACGTCGAGGCCGCCGCGCGTCGAGAGGACCCAGGCGCCCCTGGAGGCCGTCCTCGCCTCCCGGACGTGGTCGAGGTTGACGATCCAGGAGCGATGGACGCGGACGAAGCGGCGCGGGTCGAGGCGCGCCTCCGTCGCCGCGAGCGTAGCGCGCAGGAGGTGGCGCGACTTCTCGCCGTGGAGCTGGACGTAATTCCCCACCGCCTCGAGGGCGTGGACCCCCGCCGTCGGGACGAGGAGGTAGCGGTCGTCCACGCGCACGACGAGGTGCGGCCGCACGGCCTGCCGCTTCTCGTGCTGCTCGAGGAGCGCCCGGAGCCTCCCGTCGAGGTCTCCCCTGTTCTCCTGCCCGAGGCGCTCGCGCACCCGCTCGAGCGCCTCGGCGAAACGCTCCGGGTCGATCGGCTTCGTCAGGTAGTCGAGGGCGTGGAGCCGGAACGCCTCGACGGCGTACTCGTCGAACGCCGTGACGAAGACGATCGCCGGCAGGCGCCCCTCCGCCCTCCACGTGTCCGCGACCTCGAGGCCGCTCAGTCCCGGCATCTGGATGTCGAGGAAGACGACGTCCGGGCCGAGCGCGCCGAATGCCTCGAGGGCCGACCGCCCGTCTCCCCGCTCGCCGACGACCTCGACCTCCGGGTGGCCGGCGAGGAGCGCGCAGATCCGCTCGCGGACGAGCGGCTCGTCGTCGACGACGAGGACGCGCATCACGCCTCCGCCTCCGCGAGCGGCACCCTCACCCGGGCGCGGAAGCCCTTCCAGGGCTCGGTCTCGACCTCGAGGCTCCCGCGCTCGCCGTACATCCCCGCGAGCCGCTCGCGCGTGTTCGCGATGCCGACGCCGTGCCGGAGCGGCGGCGACGCCCCGAGGCCGTCGTCCTCGACGGTCACGAGGAGGCTCGTCCCTTCGCGCCGCGCGTCGATCGCGAGGCGCCCCGGGCCGACCTTCGTCGAAAGGCCGTGGCGGATGGCGTTCTCGACGAGCGGCAGGACGACGAGGCTCGGCACGCGGCCGTCGAGGAGCGCCTCGTCGACGCTCCAGTCGACCGAGAGGCGCTCGCCGAACCTCACCTGCTCGATCTCCAGGTACTTCCGCGTCAGCTCCAGCTCGGTGCGCAGGCTCAGCGTCTGTCCCGAGGCGCTCTCGAGCATGGCGCGGAGGAGGGCCGAGAGGCGCACGAGGAGGCCGTCGGCCGTGGCCGGGTCGCGGTGAAGGAGCGTCGAGATCGCCTGGAGCGCGTTGAAGAGGAAGTGCGGGTGGAGCTGCCGCTGGAGCAGGGCGAGGCGCGCCTCGGAGAGCTGCCGGGCGAGGTTCGCGGCCTCGACCTCCTCCTCCTGCCGGGCGCGCGCCTGGTCCATCGCCTCGGACCCGAGGAGGATCAGGAAGTAGGCGAACGGCACGTTGAGCGCGCTCGCGACGAGGTTCTGTTGCGTCGGGAGGAGCCGGGCGAAGAGCTCGACGCTCCAGCCCGTCGCGAAGCCGTACCAGGCGAAGGCGACGCCGCGCCGGAAGGCCCAGTACGGGACGAAGAGCAGGGTCATCCCGGCGAGGTGCGCGGCGAGGAAGCGGCCGGGGCCGCCCCGCCAGGCCCGCACCCGCCGGCCCCACGCGAGGACGAGCGGCGCGAGGAAGGCCCAGGGCATCAGGACGCCCAGCTCGAGGAGGATGAGGTCCGGCCAGGACTGTCCCTCGAGCCGCCCCTGGATCATCCACATCAGCCCCAGGCCCCCGAAGACGAGGATGCGGAAGCCGAGGCGGTCCCACGAGAGGAGGACGCCCGGCGCCACCGTCGTCCGTCCGTCCGGCGTCAGCGAGAGGCTCGGTCCAGCGCTTTCCACAGGCGCTCGATATTGTGCCCGTGAATGTCGAGGTTCTCCCATTCCGTCCCGCGAAGCTCCTCGTTCGGGAGGCCGGCCACGCCCGGGAAGCCGGAAAGCGGCAGGCCGGCCTTCGCCTGTTCGAGCGTCTTCCCGCTCGCGCGGGCGCTCCGGAGGCCGTTCCAGACCCCCTCGAGGTACGCGACGTAGCCGCGATACTTCTCCTTCTTCATGACGACGCGGCTGTGGCTCGCGAGGAACTTCGTCTCGTCGTTCGCCTCGTCGAGAAGCCCCTTCATCACGACGAACCAGTTGTCGATCTCCGCGGGCGTCGCCTTCTCCGTCACGCCGCCGAGCGCCGGCACCTTGGCGGGGTAGAACAGGCCCGCCGTCAGGACGAGGTTCTCCTCCGGGATCCGGACGACGGTGTCGGCCGCGCCGTGCGAGTGGCCGTAGAAGTCGAGGCGGACGGAGACGTCGCCGAGGCGCAGCGTCAGCTCCCTGTCGAACGTGATCGTCGGGAGGACGAGGGAGGCGTCCTTCTTGAGGTCGGCCTGGATCCCCCGCCACAGCTTCTCGTAGAGGGCCCACTCGGGCCCCTCGAGCTTATTCGGGTCGGCCTTCCGGAGGTACTCGCGCACCTTCGCGAGCTCGCGGTCGCCGATACCGGCCACCTCCTCCGCGCGCCCGGCGTTCGCCGCCATCGCCTGCATCTCGCGGAGGAGCGACTCGTGCCCGACGATCGGGACGTCGGCGTACGCCGCGTTGCCGCCGACGTGGCAGACGTGCTCGTGCGTGTTCACGAGGTAAGCGAAGTCGGAGCGCCCGAGCTCGGCCCTGATCGCCTCCCGGATCGCGCCCGAGAGCGACTTCGAGAACGGGGCGTCGACGACGACGATCCCCTTCTGCGTGGCGACGGCCACGATCCCGTTGTCCCACGGGCCGCCGTAGACGACGGCGACCCGCGGGCTGAGCCGGACGACGTCGAGGCCGAAGTCGCTCGGGCCGAGCGCGCCCGGGGCCGCCGTCTCCGCATGTGCGGCCGTGGCCGCGAGGGTCGCCGTGAGCGCGAGCGCGCCGAGCGTCGAAAGGAGCTTCATGTCCGCCTCCGGGGGGCCTTTCATCCGGCCTCCCGCTCCCGAAGGTGCGGCGCGGCCCGGGGGCGCGCCACCGCTTTGGGACGGGCGCCGGACGGGGCGTGACGAACGCGGGAGAGCGCGGGACGGGCGGCGGCGGCCCGGGGCCCCTCCCCCGGCCGAAGACCTAAAGAAATAGGTTGACGGGCCGGGAACGTGGACCTATATCTTTAGGTATGCCGAGGACGAAGGACGCCGCCCCCCTCACCCCTCTCGAGCTCGAGGTGATGAAGGTCCTCTGGGAGACCGCCCCGACGACCGTCCAGGGCG
>JBDIBE010000406.1:0-3277 GCA_039812785.1 Thermoanaerobaculia bacterium
GCCCCCGAGGCCTCCGCTCCGGCCGCTGCGGCCGACGCGCCGGCTCCCTCGGCCGCGCCGGCGGGCGCGGCTGCAGCCGCCCCGAAGGGGAACTGAGCCGTGGCCTTCCCGTTCCCGCTCACGGACCTCTGGGTCATCCTGCCCGAGCTCGTCCTGACGGCGCTCGCGCTCGGGATCCTCCTCTGGGCGACGGTGATCGGGCGGGAGAAGGAGAAGGTCCTCGCCTGGGCCTCCCTCGCGTCGCTCGCCGTCGCCGCGGCGCTCCTGCCGGTCGCCGTTTCGGCGGTCGGGGAGCTCCCGCGCGCGGCCTACGGCGGGATGGTCGCCCTCGACGGCTTCGGCCTCTTCTTCAAGTCGCTCACGCTCCTCGCCGCGGCCGTCACGATCCTCTTCTCGCTCCGCTTCGTCGGCGAGTCGCCCTACCCGGGCGGCGAGTACTACGCCCTTCTCCTCTTCACGACCGTCGGGATGATGTTCATGGCGTCGGGGACGCACCTCGCGTCGATCTACATCGCCCTCGAGCTGATGGCCCTCTCGCAGTACGTCCTCGCGGGGTACTTCAAGAGGGAGGCCAAGTCGGTCGAGGCGGCGGCGAAGTACTTCGTCCTCGGCGCGTTCTCCTCGGGGATCCTCCTCTACGGCCTCTCCCTCGTCTACGGGACGACCGGGACCCTCGACCTCGCGGGCGTCACGAAGGCGCTCGCCGCGGGGCCCCGCTCGCCGCTCCTGATGATCGGCGTCGTCCTCGTCGCGTGCGGCATGCTCTTCAAGATCGCCTCGGCGCCGTTCCACGTCTGGGCGCCCGACGTGTACGAGGGGGCCCCGACCCCGGTCTCGGCCTTCTTCGCCGTCGGCCCGAAGCTCGCGGCCTACGCGATCTTCGCGCGCATCTTCTTCACGGGCTTCGGCCCCCGCGCCGACGACTGGGGCCCGATCCTGGCCGCCTCGGCAGCGCTCACGATGATCGTCGGGAACGTCGGCGCCCTGATGCAGACGAACGTCAAGCGGCTCCTCGGCTACTCGTCGATCGGGCACGCGGGCTACGCCCTCCTCGGCCTCCTCGCCTACCGCTCGGGCGGCGCCGCGGGGCAGCCGGAGGCGTTCGGCCTCTGGGCGGTCATGATCTACCTGACCGCCTACCTCCTCATGACGTTCGGGGCCTTCGGCCTCGTCGTCCTCCTCGAGGCCAAGGGCTACGCGACGGAGAGCGTCGACGACTTCAACGGCCTCTGGAAGCGGAACCCGCTCGCGGCGGCCGCGATGGTCGTCTTCCTCCTCTCGCTCGCCGGGATCCCGCCGACGGCCGGCTTCGTCGGCAAGTACTTCCTCTTCTCGGCGGCGATCAAGGCGGGCTGGCCGGCCCTGGCGCTCCTCGGGGTCCTGATGTCGGCGGTCTCGCTCTTCTACTACTTCCGCATCGTCCGGGCGATGTACTTCACGGAGGGGGAGGGCGAGGTCCGCTGGCGCGAGGAGCCCGCCGTCGCGTTCGCCGTCGGGCTCTGCTTCGTCGGGACGCTCGCCATCGGCGTGATGCCTCAGCCGCTCGTGGCCCTCGCCAAGGCCTGCCTGCTCCCGTAAGGAGACGATGCCCGAGCCGGGGAAGGAGCCCGACCCGAACCTCCGCCTCCTCGGCGACGTCCTGAGCTTCGGCTGGGTCCTCCCCGCCTGCCTCGCGGCGGGCGGGGGGCTCGGCTGGCTCCTCGACCGGTGGCTCGGCAGCTTCCCGGCGGCCACGGCGGTGCTCGGGCTCCTCGGGTTCGCCGGCGGGCTCCGGCAGCTCCTGCGGGAGGCCGACGCCCTCGAGGGGCGCCGGAAGCCCCCGGGGAGCGGCGGCGACGCGGGAGGGGCGTCGTGAGCCGGATTCCGGCCTCCGAGCGGCGGGTCTTCCGGGCGGCGACCCTTGCGGCCCTCCTCGCGGCCCTCGGGCTCGGGGCCCTCGGGAGGTTCCGGGAGGCCGCCGCCTTGACGGTTGGAGCGGCGGTGGCTATCGTCTCGGGCCTCTGGTTGTCGGACGTGGCCGGGAGACTGCTCGTTCCCCGTCCACGGGCGGCGGCCCGGCTCGACGGGAAGTTCGCCCTCCGCGCCCTGCTCCGCTACGCCTTCGTCGGGCTTGCGGCGTACGGCTCGGTCCGCTTCTTCCCGGACGAGGCCCCGTGGCTCCTCGGAGGGCTCTCCGCGGTCGTCCTCGGGGTCCTCGTCGAGGGGGTCCGGGGCGCCGCGACCGGCCGGTCCGCGACGGAGGAAGAGGAAGACGGAGCCCCCCGGGGGTGAGATGCAGCACCACTTTTCGATCCTGTTCGGACCGGTCAACGCGCTCCTGATCGCGATCTTCGGCTCGCCGGAGAACGCTCCGTCCTGGTGGCGGGAGGGCGTCACGATCGGCGGCGTCCACATCGCGGGGATCGCGCCCGTCGACCACGAGACCGGGGCCGTCCTCGGCTGGATCCCCGACCACGTGATCATGGCGCTCCTCGTCTTCCTCGCCTTCGCGATCTCGATGCCGATCCTCTCGAGGAAGTTCCGGAACGACGTGCCGAGCGGCGCGCAGAACGTCCTCGAGGTCTTCGTCGACTTCCTCCGCGGCCTCATCAAGGAGAACATCCCGCACAGCGGCGAGAAGTACCTGCCCGTCGTCGGCGCCTTCTTCTTCTTCATCACGGCGTCGAACCTCGTCGGGCAGTTCTTCTTCCTGCAGCCCCCGACGTCGAGCCTGAACACGACGTTCGCCCTCTCGCTCTCCTGCCTCGTCTTCTTCAACGCGGCGGGAGTGAAGGCGCACGGCCCGATCGGCTACCTGAAGACGTTCGCCGGCCCGAGCGCGGCGCTCGCGATCCTCGTCTTCCCGATCGAGATGATCGGGAACCTCGCCCGAGGCCTCTCGCTGGCGATGCGACTCTTCGGGAACATCTACGGCGAGCACACGGCGACGAACCAGTTCGTCGCGCTCGTGCCGATCGTCGTCCCGATGCCGATGAACGCGCTCGGCATCTTCACGGCGTTCCTGCAGGCCTACGTCTTCACCCTCCTGACCACCGTCTACATCGGGGGCGCGATCGCCCACGAGCATTGACAGGGATTTCACCGAACCCGAAAGGAGCCCAGAAGGAAATGATCAAGAAGATTCTCCCCGTCGCCGCGGTCGTCGCGCTCGCCCTCCTGCTCCCGAACGTCGCCTTCGCGGAGGGAGCCGCCGCGGGCGGCGGCGCCGGCGGCGGCCAGCTCGCGGCCGCGATCGTCCTCGCCGTCGGCGCCGCCGCCGGCGCGACCGCGCAGGGCC
>JBDIBE010000407.1:0-3251 GCA_039812785.1 Thermoanaerobaculia bacterium
CGAGGCGCGCGCGTCGGCCGGGTCGAGCGTCCCGAGCGCGACGAGGGCGACGGGGAGCGGCGCGAGGGAGGCGACGGTCGTGAAGAGGAGGGGCGCCGTCTGGAAGACGCCCGAGAAGAGGAGGACGAGGCCGCCCGCCGCCGCCGCGCCGCGCGAGACGCCGAGCCGGCGGAGCGCGGCGTACGCGAGGAGGAGCGCGAGCGCGACGTGGAGGAGGAGGAGGCCCGTCGTCCCGACGAGCGGGACGAGCCACGTGAGCGGCCAGAAGACGGCCGCGTTGGGGTTGGCGGCGAGGGCGCGCCCCGCGCCGCTCGCCTCGTTCCAGAGCGGGAGCTCGCCCGCGGCGAGGAGGCGCGCGGTCGCCTCGCGGAGCGGGACGAAGAAGAAGACGGCGTCGCGCCCGACGACGCTCCCGCCGGCGAGGTAGCCGGCGTGGCGGAGGGCGGCGGCGGCGAGGAGCGCCGCGGGCGCGGCGAGAGGCGCGAGGCGGGCGAGACGCCCCGGCGTCACGCCTTCCGCGCCACGACGAGGAGCGACATGCCGAACGTCGGCTCGGTCTTCTCCTCGAGCTTCAGGAGCGGGAGGATGAAGCGGAACGCCCGGAGCTGCCCCTTCGGGAGGACCTTCCGCTTCAGGACCTTCGAGTTGAGCCACCAGCCGAGGACGCCCGGCCGGTTGAGGAAGCGGATCTTCTCGACCTCGAAGCCGGCCGCCTTCACGATTCTCTCGAGGTCGGCCTTCTCGTAGCGGCGGTAGTGCTTGAGGTGGACGTCGAGCGTCCCGTAGAGCGCCTTCATCGCCGGGACGACGAGCGCGAGCCGGCCCCCCGCGGGAAGGACGGAGGCGAAGTCGCGGAGGGTCGACGCGTCGTCCTCGATGTGCTCGAGGACGTTCATGCAGACGATCGTGTCGATCTTCTCGCCGAGGAGCTCCTCGCGGTCGGCGCCGGAGAGCGGGAAGCGATAGGAGGCGACCCGGACGTTGGAGCGGCCCTCGAAGCGCGCCTTCAGCTCGCGGACGTAGTGGACCTCGACGTCGGAGGCGACGACGCGCTCGCGGTCGGCGAAGAAGCGGGTCTGGTTGCCGACGCCGGAGCCGACCTCGAGGACCCGCTTCCCGAGCGCCCCGTCGACCCGCGCGTGGAGCCAGGCGTTGTACGGGCCGAGCCGCTCCATCCTCCGGAGCGTCATCATCCCGACGTCGCCGCGCGGCGCCTCCCAGCGGAAGAAGCGGAGGATGACCCAGACGGCCTGCACGGCGTCCTTGAAGCCGATCTTCTTGCCTTCCTCGTAGGTGCGGCCGTGGTAGGAGATCGGGACCTCGAAGATGCGCGCGCGCATCCGCGCCGCCTTGCAGGTGATCTCGGGCTCGATGCCGAAGCGCTTCGACTGGATGTCGAGGCGGTCGACGACGGAGCGGGTCATCGCCTTGTAGCAGGTCTCCATGTCCGTCAGGTTCAGGTTCGTGAACATGTTGGACATGAGGGTGAGCATCTGGTTGCCGACGGTGTGCCAGAAGTAGAGGACGCGGTGCCCGCCCGGGTGGCCGAGGAAGCGCGAGCCGTAGACGACGTCGGCCTCCCCCTCGAGGATCGGCCGGAGGAGGACGGGGTACTCGCGCGGGTCGTACTCGAGGTCGGCGTCCTGGATCAGGACGACGTCGCCCGTCGAGGCGCGCATCCCCGTCCAGACGGCCGCCCCCTTCCCCATGTTCTGCGGCTGGAAGACCGCCCTCACGCCGTTCTTCCCGTCCATCTCGCGGAGGATGTCGCGCGTGCCGTCCTTCGAGCCGTCGTCGACGATGACGATCTCCTTCTCGATGGGGCCGAGGTCGACGGCGAGGACGCGGGAGACGATCTCCCTGAGCGTCTTCTGCTCGTTGTAGGCGGGCATGATGATCGACAGCTTCACGGCGACGGAGTCCTCTCCTCGGGAAGGCGGTACAGGAGGATCGAGTATCCCACGCGCCCCTCGGGCCTCCCGCGCGCGGCGAGGGCCTGCCGGAGCCGCGCGTAGCCCGCGGCCCGGGCCGCGTCGCCCCGGAAGGCCATCACCTCCGGGCCGGCCGCGAGGAGGTACGCCGAGACGGCGTAGAGGCCCGGCGTGAGCGGGGTGCGCGCCGCGTCGAAGAGGCGGGCGGCGGGGAGGTGGTAAGGGGGATACGCCCCGCCGAAGTAGGCCACGGTGACCTCCGGCTCGCCGCGGCGGGCGAGCTCGCGCGCGAGGCGGTCGAGGTCCTGGCCCCAGTCGAGGTTCGAGTCGTTGAGCCAGAGGTGCCCCTTCGCCGGGCCCCCGGCCGCCGCGTTGAAGAAGGAGACCTCGTGGGGGTGGACGGCGAGGGTCTCTCCCGCCTGGAAGAGGCCGAGCGCGAGGAGCGCCGCGCCCGCCGCGCGCGGGGGAAGGCCGCGGACGATCGCGACGGCGGCCCCGACGGCGAGGAACGGCACCGCCGGGAGGACGTGCCGGACGCCGATGTTGTAGCTGGAGGCGACGCTCGAGAGGAAGACGTAGGCGGGCGGCAGGAGGAACGCGAGCGCGCCGAAGCCGGCGCGGACGCGCCGCGCGGCGACGAGCGCCGCCGCGAGCGCGAGCGCGCCGAGGAAGCCGAGGGACGACTTCACGAGGAAGGCGACCGGGAAGTAGGCCGGGAAGCCGTCCACGGAGACCTCGCCGAGGAAGACGTTCACGCCGCCGCCGCGCCGGTTCTGCTCGGCGACGCCCGCGAGCCCCGCGGCGTAGTGCCCCGCCGGGGGGAGGAGGCGCGAGAGGGCGCCGATCCGCTCGACCATCGCGGGCGCCACGCGGCGCCCTTCGAGGAAGAGCCGGGCCGAGCGCGCGGCCTCGGCGCGCGGCATGTTCCGCATCGCGACGGCATAGACGCCGAGGAGGACGACGGCCGCGACGGCGGACGCCGCCGCGAGGCCGCCGAGGGTGGCGAGCGGGTAGCGGCCCGTCCGGCGCTTCTCGAGGAGGAGGAAGACGAGGACGAGGGTGAGGAGGATCGGGCCGAGGAAGACGGCCGTGAACTTCGTCGCGAGGGCGAGGCCGAGGACGACGCCCGTCGCGCCCCAGCGGGGCCAGGAGGGGCGCCGGAGCGCGGCGAGCGCGGCGAGGACCGTCGCGAGGAAGCCGAGGGCGGCGCCGACGTCGGTGTGGAGGAAGCCCGCGTGGGCGACGAGCGTCGGCTCGAAGGCGAGGAGGAGCGCCGCCCCCGCGGCCGCGAGCGGCCCCGCGGCCCGCCCCGCCGCCGCC
>JBDIBE010000408.1:0-3217 GCA_039812785.1 Thermoanaerobaculia bacterium
CCTTCGGCGCGCGCGGCGCGACGACCGTCCTCGAGAAGGTGACGACCTGGTCGTTCGTCGCGTTCTCGGTCCTCGCGGTCGCGATCTCGCTGCTGCAGGCCCGGCCGAAGTCGTCGGTCCGCAAGGCGCGCGGGGACCAGCCGGCGAAGGCGGCGCCCGCGGTTCCGGCCGCCCCGGCCCCGGCGAACGCGGTGCCCGTCGCTCCCGCCACGGGGAGCTCCGCGCCCGCCGCGCCGGCGCCGGCCCCGGCCGCCCCGGCCCAGAAGTAGTTTTCTCCGGGAGCCGATTCGAGGCTTGATTCCGGGCCGCGGATCGGTATCATCTCCCTCCCCCACCGTGCCCTGGTGGCGGAATTGGTAGACGCGCACGTTTGAGGGGCGTGTGGAGCAATCCGTGCCAGTTCGAGTCTGGCCCAGGGCACCAACCTTCAGGAACACGAAGGCCCGCCGAAAGGCGGGCCTTCGAATTTCCCGGGGGCGGAGGCCGGGTCAGAGCCGGTCGGCGAACTCGGAGATCCCCGGCAGGACGAGGCGCTTCCCGTTCAGGGCGTTCGTGATCCCGAGGACGATCACGACGACGTACCCGATCCAGAGGGGAACCTGGAGCATCCCGAGGAAGCCGACGACGAGGCTCACCATGAAGAGGGCGACGGTCAGGACCATGTAGCCGACGAGGAGGACGAGGCCGTGGCGGGCGTGCCACTGCACCTCCCGGTCGTTCTTCTCGGTCAGGAGCGGGATCAGGGCGAGGATCCCGAGGTACGACAGGACGAGCATCACGGAGCGGTTCGAGCTCGGCGGCGTCGGGGGGGGGGGGGGGGGGGGGGGGGGGGGCGGAGCCGGGGCTCCGGTCTCGTCCGGCATCACGTTCTCCTTTCGGGGGTCAGGGGAGCGCTCCGGAGTCTACCGTCGGGAGGCTGGCTCAGCGCGCGGCCGGATCGACGGCGACGATCCGGACCTCTCCGTTGACCGTCTCGACCGCGAGGCGCCCGCGGCCGTCGGCGACCGTCCCGCGGGCCTCCTTCGGCCCCCACTTCCCTTCGACCGTCACCTCGGGGAAGTCGGAACGAATCTTCCCGTTGACCGTCTGGAGGTCGTAGCGGAACGAAGAGTCGCGCCCGCAGGCGACGGTGACGGAGCCGTTCACGGTCTCGAGCTCGGCCGTTCGGAGGGCACCCGTGAAGGCGACCTCCACCGACCCGTTCACCGTGTTGACGTGGAGGGGCGCGTCGTGCGCCTCGACCCGGACCGAGCCGTTGACGGTGTTCAGCGTCAGGGGGGCGAGGCGGCGCTCGGCCGTGACACGGCCGTTGACCGTCTCGACGTCCGCCGCGAGGGCGGCCGGGAGGGAGAGCTCGTAGGTCACCTCGGCGCCGGCCTTGTTTCCCCAGTCGAACAGCCCCCAGGTGCGGGTCGGCTTCGGGAGGATCGTCTCGATGTCGATCGTCGAGCCCTGCTTCGTGACCCGGATCTCGGTCGCGGCGACCGCCTCCTCGGCGTTCGATCCCTTTGCCCGCTTCACCGCGAAGACCCGGATGTGCGGCCTCTCCCAGGTCACGACCCGGACCGCGCCGTTCACGTTCTGGAGCCTCAGGTGGTCGATCCCGGCGGCGTCGTAGGTCTTCTCGAACTTCTCCTCGACGGCCTGCCCGGCGCGGGCGGGGAGCGCGAGGGCCGCGGCCAGGAGCGAGAGGGCGGCGACGGGGGCGAAGAGACGGCGGATTCTCGCGGACCGGTCCATGGGCGTCCTCCACAGGAAGTAACGGACGACGGGGGCGGAAAGTTTCGCTCCGGGGCGCCGCGAGGCCCCCGGCGGGCTCAGGACTCGCCCACCGAGGTCCCGGCGAGCCGGTCCCCGAGGCGGCGGGCGTCGGGGCGCCGGACGACCGCCGCCGCCTCGTAGAGGTTCAGCCCCGGGACGAGGAGCGGGAGGTTCCGGAGGACCGAGTCGACCGGCCGGAGGGGCCGGGCGTCGGGACGGGCGACGGAGAGGCCGAGGAGGAGCTTTCCGGGGCTCGCGCCACGGGCGTCGCGGAAGAGGAAGAGGACCACGAAGACGAGCTGGGCGGCGCGGTAGACCCACGGAAGGCCGGCCGGGGGCTCCGGGGCGACGAGGACGACGAGGAAGACCGTGACCGTCGCGAGGAGGAGCGGCCCTCCCGCGAGGCAGATCAGGTCGAGCCCGAACGCGGCCGCCCGGAGCCAGAGCCTCTCGGAGGCGACGCGGGAGGAGACCGCGCCGGCCCCCGTCCCGTAGGATCGGCCCGCGTGCCCGCCGTCCCGCCCCGACCGCTCGCCGACCTCCACCTCCACCTCGAGGGGGCCGTGCGCCCCGCGACCCTCGTCCGGCTCGCCCGGCGGGCCGGCTCGCCGCTCTTTCCCGACGCCGCCGCCGTCCGCGCCCGGCGCCCCTTCGACGGCCTTCCCGGCTTCCTCCGCCTCTACCGGGACGTCTGCCGTCTGCTGCGCGGGCCGGCCGACTTCGCGCTCCTCGCGCGCGACCTGACCTCGCGCCTCGCGCGGGAGCGGATCTCGTACGCCGAGGTCTACGTCTCCCCGGGCATCGTCCACCGGCTCGGATTCGACTGGGGCGCCGTCCGTGACGCCGTCGAGCCCGTCTTTGCCGCGCACGAGCGGGCCGGGCGCGGGAGGATCCGCGTCCTCCTCGACGCCGTCCGGCACTTCGGGCCCGACGCGGCCCACCGCGTCCTCGACGCGCACGAGAGGAGCCCGTGGCCTCGCGCGGTCGGCTTCGGCCTCGGGGGCGACGAGCTCTCGCTCCCCGCGCGCGACTTCGCCTCCGTCTACCGGAGGCTTCCCCGCCTCGGCCTCGCGCCCGTCGTCCACGCCGGGGAGGCGGGAGGCCCCGACTCGGTCGCCGACGCGCTCCGCTGGCTGAAGCCCCGGCGGATCGCCCACGGTGTCGCCGCCGCGGCCGACCCGGCGCTCGTCCGCCGCCTCGCCCGGTCCGGGGTCGCCCTCGACGTCTGCCTCACCTCGAACGACGCGACGGGAGCCTTTCCGCTCGCGCGGAGCCCCGTCCTCTCGCTCTTTCGCGCTGGCGTCACGGTCACCCTCGGGACCGACGACCCGGGGCTCTTCGGAACGACGCTCCGCGCCGAGTACCGCAGGCTCGCCCGCCTCGGGGCGACGCCGCGCGAGCTCGCCGCGGTCGCGAGGGCCGGCTTCGCCTCGGCGCTTCGGCCGCCGCGCCATCA
>JBDIBE010000409.1:0-3202 GCA_039812785.1 Thermoanaerobaculia bacterium
GTCCGGGTCTCCGGAAAGGTCGAGGAGGCGACGTTCCCGAAGAGCCTCTCCGTCACGCGCGTGAAGGCGAACGCGGTCGCCGCGCTCGAAGGCGAGCCCCCCCTGCCGCCGCCGGCGAGGCCGTTCGGCAAGCCGCTGCCGGCGGCCGTCGACCGCGACGGCCTTGCGGCGTTCGACCCTGCCGCGGACGCGATCGACTTCTGGGAGAGCCTCGAGGGGATGCGCGTCGAGGTGCCGGGCGGGACGGTCGTCGGGCCGACGTCGTCGCGCGGCGACCTGGCGCTCCGCCCCGACGGCGCCCCGTCCGTCCCCCGCACCGCCGCGGGCGGAGTCCTCCTGCTGGAGTCCGGGCCCTCCCTCGACCGCGCGCTCCTCTCGCGCCGCCTCTCGGGCGGAATGCCCGTGGCCGACGTCGGCGCCCGCCTCTCCGGCCCGATCGCGGGGATCGTCGACTACGCCTTCTCGAACTACCGCGTCTACCCCCTCGCGCCCCCCGTCCTCGAGGCGCCGGGCCGCGGCTGCGACGTCGTGACGTCGCTCCGGGGAGACGAAAGGCACGTGACCGTCGCGACGTTCAACGTCGAGAACCTCTCCGTCGCCGGCCCCCCGGAGCGCTTCGCCGCGCTCGGCGAGGTGATCGCCAAGCGGATGGGCGGGCCCGACGTCGTCGCGCTCGAGGAGGTCCAGGACGACAGCGGCCCCGAGGGGAAGGGGGACGAGGTCGTCACGTCGCGCCGGACGCTCTCCGCGCTCGTCGCCGCGGTCATCTCCGCCGGGGGCCCGCGCTACGAGCCGGTGTGGATCGACCCCGTCGAGGGGCAGGAGGGAGGGCAGCCGGGCGGGAACATCCGCGTCGCGCTCCTCCTGAACCGCGCCCGCGTCTCGCTCGTCAAGCGCGGCGAGGCGGGGCCCCTCGACGCCACGCTCCCGGAGAGGACGGGGAAGAAGCTCCGCCTCTCGCTCAGCCCGGGGCGGGTGGCGCCGCGCTCCGCCGCCTTCACGCTCGAGGACGGCGAAGGGGTACGCCGCTCCCTCGCGGCGGAGCTGAAGTTCGACGGCCGGACGCTCTTCGTCGTCGCGAACCACCTCTCGTCCAAGTCGGACGACGACCGGGCCTTCGGATCGCCGCAGCCGCCGCGGACGCCGACGCTCCCCCGGCGCCTCGCGCAGGCGAAGGAGGTCCGCGCCTTCGTGGACCGGCTCCTCGCCGCCGACCCGAAGGCGGAGGTCGTCGTCCTCGGCGACATGAACGACTTCGAGTTCTCGGAGCCTGTCCGGGCCCTCGGCGCGCCGCCGCTCGAGAACTTGATCCTGCGCGTCCCGGAGGAGAGCCGGTACACGTTCAACTTCGAGGGGGGCTCGCAGGTCCTCGACCACGTCATCGTCTCCCCCGCCCTCGCCGACGGAGCGTCGGTCGAGGTCGTCCACGTCAACTCCGATTGCTCCGACGGCAAGCGGACGAGCGACCACGACCCGGTCGTGACGAGGCTCCGCGCGAGGTGAACGGTCCGGGCGCGCGCGCCGACGGCCCCCACGCCGACTGCGCCGGCGCGCGCCGCCACGAGCACGTCTTCGGGCAGGACCGGGAGCGCCCCGGCGAGCGCCGGACGCGCGTCGTCATCGCGATCACCGCGGTGACGATGCTCGTCGAGATCGGCGCCGGGGTCCGATTCGGGTCGATGGCGCTCCTCGCCGACGGCCTCCACATGGCCTCGCACACGGCGGCGCTCGGGATCTCGGCGCTCGCCTACGCGTGGGTGAGGCGACACGCGAGCGACCCGGCCTGGAGCTTCGGCGCCGGGAAGATGAACGCCCTCGCGGGCTTCGCGGGGGCCGTCCTCCTCGCCGGGTTCGCGCTCCTGATGGCCTGGGAGAGCGTCGCGAGGCTCCTCTCGCCCGTGCCGGTGGAGTTCGTCCACGCCATCGTCGTCGCCGTCCTCGGCCTCCTCGTCAACGCGGTGAGCGCCGTCGTCCTCGTGCGGGGCGGCGGCGGCCACGACCACGATCACGGGGACGACCACGATCACGGGGACGGGCACGAGCACGACCACAACCTCCGCTCGGCCTACCTCCACGTCGTCGCGGACGCCCTCACCTCGGTCCTCGCGATCCTCGCGCTCCTCGGAGGCGCGCTCCTCGGGTGGCGCGTCCTCGATCCGCTCATGGGGGTCGTCGGGGCCGTCGTCGTGACGCGCTGGTCCGTCGGTCTCCTGCGCGAGAGCGGGCGCGTCCTCCTCGACCGGCAGGCTCCCGAGCCGCTCCTCGCGAGGATTCGCGGCGCCGTCGAGGCGCGCGCGGGAGACCGCGTCGCCGACCTCCACGTCTGGAGCGTCGCGCCCGGCCGATGGGCCGCGATCGTCTCGATCGTCAGCGAGGACCCGCTCTCCCCGGACGGCTACCGCGAGCTCTTCCCTGAGGACCTCGGCCTGACGCACGTGAGCGTCGAGGCCCACGCCTGCCGGCACGACGCCTGACGCTTCAGCCGCCGCCGAGCCGCACCGCCTCCCGGAAGCCCGCCTCGCCGGCCGCTTCTCCCCCGTCGTGCGTCGCGAGGAGGACGGTCGCCGGGTGCGCCGCGAGGAGCGAGAGGACCTTCCCGCGCGCGGCGGAGTCGAGGGCCGAGAGCGGCTCGTCGAGGAGGAGGAGCCCCGGCTCGCGGGCGAGGAGGCCGGCGAGCGCGACGAGCTGACGTTCGCCGCGGGAGAGCTCCGCGATCTCGCGGTCCGCGAGACGACTCGCCCCGACGGCGGCGAGCGCCGCGCGGGCCCGCTCCTCGGCGCGCGCCGGCGGAAGACCGTCGTTCACAGGGCCGAGGGCGACGTCCTCGAGGACGCCCGGCAGGAACAGCCCGTCGTCGGGGTTCTGCCAGAGGAGGCCGATCCCGCGCCGCAGCGTGGAAACGGCCCTCCCCTTCATCTCGGTCCCGCCCACGAGGACCCGCCCCGGTCCCTCGCGGAGCCCGGCGACCCGGAGGAGGAGCGTCGTCTTCCCGGAGCCGATCGGCCCCTCGAGGAGCGCCTTCTCCCCCGGCACGAGCGCGGCGGTCACCGGGGCCGGCGTGTCGCGCTCCGCGCCGGGCCAGCGGTGGCCCACCCCCTCGAGGGCGAGGCTCAGCGGCTCCACGGCAGGCGGCTCCCGACGGCGAGGGCGACGGAGAGGGCGGCCGCGGCGATCGCCGCTCCGGCGCCCGCGCTCAGCGGTC
>JBDIBE010000410.1:0-3202 GCA_039812785.1 Thermoanaerobaculia bacterium
GAGCGCCCCCTCCAGCCCCGGCGTCGCCTCGAGGAGGGCCAGCCCCTCCTCGAGGCCGAGGAGGAACGCCGCGCTCGCGAAACGCCCCGCCTCGTCGGCGGTCGGGGCGACGACGGTGGCGGAGACGACCCCGCGGACGGGCCAGCCCGTCCGGGCGTCGAGGATGTGGTGGTAGCGGGCGCCGTCCTTCACGAAGCCGCGCTCGTAGTCGCCCGAGGTCGCGACGCCGGCGCCGGCCATCGGGCGGACGGAGAAGCGGACGCGCCGGGGGTCGCGCGGGTCGCGGACACCGACCTTCCATGGGTGGCGGTCGAGCCTCCGCCCGACCGTCCTCACGTCGCCCGCGAAATTGACGATCGCCGCGGGGACCCCTTCCTCGACGAGGACTTGCGCGACCCGATCGACGGCGTACTCCTTGCCGACGCCGCCGAGGTCGAGCTCCATCCCCGGCTTCCGGAGAAAGACCGTCCCGTCGCGCCGCGAGACGCTCGTCCCGTCGACGAGCGGCAGGAGCGCCGCGACCTCCTCCCGCGAAGGGACGCGGCCGCTCCGGAAGTCCCACGCCCGGCGCAGGACGCCGACGGTCGGGTCGAAGCGCCCTCCGGTCCTCTCCCGGAGCGCGAGCGCGGAGGCGACGAGCGTGTCCGTCTCCTCGTCCACGGCGACGGGCGTCCTCCCGGCGCTCCGATTGATCTCCGAGACGACGCTCCCGTCACGGTAGCGCGAGAACTTCCGCTCGATCCGCCGGGCCTCCTCCTCCGCGCGCCGGGCGATCCGCGCCGCCTCGGCGCGCCCCCGCGCGTCGACGAGCTCCACGGATCCGCGCCCACCCATGAGAGGGAAGCGCGAGACGTAGTGGGCGAGGCCGCCGTCGTCTCTCAGAACTTCCAGCTCAGCCCCGCGGTGACGGTGAGGGTGTCGAGGTCGGCGGCCGAGACCTTCGCCGCCTCGGAGCCCCTCGGGGAGGAGGTCGCGGGGACGACGCGGTCGCGCCCCTTCTGCACCTGGTACGTCCCCTCGAGGCTGAGCGCGAGGCCGTCGTTCAGCTGGTGCCGCACCGTGAGCCCGCCGAGGAGGCTCGAGAGGGGCGAGAGCCGCGAGTCGGCCGACATGTACGCCTGCTCGCTCGGGAAGAGGCTCCCGTAGAAGGACGCCCCCGTCTGCGTGTAGAGCCTCACGCGCGGGGAGACGATCCACGACCGGCCGACCTTCTGGTCGTACGTGACGTCGAGCGTGTGCGCCTGCACCGACCAGTCGTCGCGGTAGTAGCGGTACGTCGCCCGCACGGCCCCGTCCCAGAGGTAGTAGTGGGCGTACTTCGCGAAGAGGCCCCAGCGGTCGCGGCTGTCGGGACGCCTCTCGGGGACCCCGACGTTCTTCTCGATCGTCCCGACGGGCACGACCTTGTACGGGTCGTCGAGATAGCCCGACTGGAGCATCAGCGACCCGGAGACGTCGAGGAGGTCGCGCTCGGAGAGGACCCACGTCCAGCCGAGGGCGAAGCCGTTCGTGTCCTTCGAGAGGCGCTCCCCGGTCGTGACGGGGGAGACGACGTCCCGCGAGATCGACGCGCCGAAGTGGAGCGTGCCGCGCCCCCCGGCCATCGTCCAGGCGTCGGAGAGGCCGACGCTCCGCGCCTCGTAGTCGTTCTCCTTCGAGTAAGAGACGTCGATCGACGGCAGGTGCGCGCCGAACTTCCTCCGGTACGCGAGGGACCCCGACGCCCGGTGGTCGGTGTAGGTGGCGAGCGGGAAGCTCTCGTTCGTGTTCGTCCGGCCGGAGGCCGAGGTCGTCACGTCGGCCGAGGGGTACCCGCCGGTCGGCGACGCCCCGGAGAGGGAGTCGAAGCCGAGCTGCACGTCGAGCTCGCCGTGGCCGGGGCCGAGGTCGGGCCGGTAGAGGACGATTGGGTTCAGGACCTGGTTGCGCCCGCCCGACTCCTTGTAGAAGAGGAAGCGCGCGTCGAGCGTCGACTGCGCGGCGGCCTCGCGGGCCGCGAGCGCGCCGAGCCCCGCCGCGAAGCAGGAGAGGCCGTGGAGGGGGCGGCGCGCGCGCCGGGCGCGCCGCCGGGATGCGCGGTCAGTTGCAGCCACAGCCGCCTCCCGAAGCGCCGCCGTCGCCCGCGGCCGCCTCCTTGCTCGAGAAGATGTGCTCGCGGAGGATCCGCGTGAGCGGGTCGCCGTCGAGCTGCATGAGCGGGTCGGCGAGGTAGCCCCGCTGCCACGCCTTCACCCTTCCCGTGGCCTGGACGCTCGAGGGGACGCGGACGTCGCCGCTCCCGATCGCGCGCCCCGCGAGGAGCTCCGCGACGGCCGCGTCGATCCTCTCGTGCACCTTCGGGTCGCCCCCTTCGAAGCGCCCGGCGACGCGCCCTTCGCGGTCGAGGAGGAAGGTCGTCGGCATCGCGACGACGCCGAGCGCCTCGCCCGCGCGCCCCGTCGGGTCGCTCACGACGGGGAAGCGGACGGGGACCGCCTCGAGGAAGGCGTCGATCGCCTCCTCGCTCTCCTCGAGCGTGAGGCCGACGACGGCGAGGCTCTCTGCGGCGTACTTCTCCCTCAGCCGGTCGAGGAACGGGAAGCTCGCGCGGCACGGCACGCACCAGGGCGCCCAGAAGTCGAGGACGACGACCCGCCCCCGGAGCGAGGAGAGCGCGAACGGGGCGCCGGTGCGCGTCCGCGCCGTCAGCTCGACGGGCGCCGAGTCGGCCGGCGCGCGGACCGTGGCGACGAAGGCGGCGACGACGAGGAGCCGGGCAAGCCATCGTGTCATTTCGAGGACCTCGCGCGCCCCGTCCGCAACGCGGGTACCAGAGAGAGAGCGCGCGCCGCGTTCTCCGAACGCTCGCCGAACGGAGGCGCCTTCAGCGGGCCGGGAGCGCCGTCGAGAGGGCGATCCGGCCCGGCGGGTAGCACTGCGAGTCGCTGCAGGCCTGGAAGGAGACGTCGCCCTCGAGCGCGACCGGGCCGGACCCGTCCCCCGGAAGGGACAGGTCCGCCTCGAACACGACCTTCCCGGCGTAGACGCGGAGCGGCTTCTGCCAGAAGGCGAAGCGCTTCAGCTCGCCGTCGGGGTACCGGACGGGGAGCGCGCCACCGCCGGTGAGGCGAAGCCGGAGCTCCGTCGGCACGAGGAAGCTCTCGGTCGGAAGGTGGGCGTTGACGTGCCAGCCGTTTCCGACCGTCAGCTCGACGAGCGCGAC
>JBDIBE010000411.1:0-3196 GCA_039812785.1 Thermoanaerobaculia bacterium
AAGCCGGCATCGTCGAGACGGGCCAGCTCGGCGGGTTCGAGCGAGGCGCCGGACGTCGGCGCGCTCCAGCGCGGCCCCGCGTTCCACGGGCAGACGTCCTGGCAGTCGTCGCAGCCGAAGAGCCGGCCTCCGAGCCACGACTCCTCCTCCGGCGTGAGGGCGCCGCGGTGCTCGATCGTCAGGTAGGAGAGGCAGAGCCGCGCGTCGACGATCCTCGGCTCGAGGATCGCGCCGGTGGGGCAGTGGTCGAGGCAGGCGGTGCAGCCCCCGCACCGCTCCCATGTCGCGTCGACGGCCGTCGCCGTCGGCGCGAGGGCGAGGTCGGTCAGGAGCTCGCCGAGGACGACGTGCGAGCCGACGCCGGGGACGATGAGCATCCCGTTCTTCCCGACGAAGCCGAGCCCCGCGCGGACGGCCCACTCCCGCTCCAGGACGGGCGCCGTGTCGACGCAGACGCGGAAGTGCGCGCCCGCGGGCGACGCGCGCCGGAGCAAGGCGGCGACGGCCTTCAGGTCGCGGCGGACGGACTCGTGGTAGTCCTCGCCGCGGGCGTAGCGGGCGACGTTGCCCGGCCCGCCCGGCGGCACCTCTCGCGCGACGCAGAGGACGGCCTTCGCGAAGGGGAGGATCGACTCGACCGTCCGGCGAGCCTCGGCGTCGCGCTCGAGGTACGCCATCCCTCCCTGGAAGCCGCGGTCGAGCCAGGCGCGATACGCGGCCCAGCCGGCGGCCCGGGAGCCCGCAACGACCCCCGCGGCGACGAAGCCGTCGTCGAGCGCGGCGCGAACCGCGCTGCGCGAGAGTCCGACGGGGTCGTCCGGCGGCGGGGCGGGCGGGAACCGCGGACCGGTCCGGCGCGAGCGAAAGCCGGGCATCGCAGGCGAGTCTAGCAACGGCTGGCTATCATTCCCGAACGCCCCCGCCCGAGGAGCCGCCATGCCCGAGAGCCCCGCGTCTCGCTTCTATCCGATCGCCGTCTTCACTCTCCTCGCGGCCGCGACGGCCTCGCTGGCCTGGAGGATCCTGGCGCCGTTCGGGACGGCGCTCGCCTGGGCCGTCGTCCTCGCGGTCTCCCTCGCCTCGCCCTGGCGGTTCCTCGAGGCGCGGATGCCGGCCCGGCGCTCCCTCGCGGCGGCGCTCCTCACCGTCGCCTTCGGCCTCCTCGTCCTCCTCCCGGCGCTCCTCCTCGCGGGGGTCCTCGCGAACGAAGCGGCCGGCGTGGTCGGCCGCGTCTCGGCCTCCCTCGCCGAGCAGCACGTCTCGGGCCTCGGCGACCTCGTGAAGGTGAGGTCCGTCGTCCGGCTCTTCGAGTGGGTCGAGGCGAAGTCGGGCGTCACGCAGGCCGAGCTGACGACACGGGCGGGAGAGATCGCGACGGGGGCCTCCGGGCTCCTCGCGCGGCTCTCCGGGGGGGTCGTGAAGGGGATCTTCGACGTCGTCCTGACGTTCCTGATGACTCTCCTCCTCCTCTTCTTCTTCCTCCGGGACGGGCGCGAGATGGTCCGCGCGGTCCTGGACCTCGTGCCGCTCGAGGAGGAGCGCCGCCAGACGGTCCTCGGCCACTTCCGCGGGATGCTCCAGTCGATCTTCCGCGGCTCGCTTCTCTGCGCGCTCGTCCAGGGGACGGCGGGGGGCGTCGGCTGGGCCGTCGCGGGGCTCCCGTCGCCGTTCCTCGCGGGGGCGGCGATGTCCGTACTCTCGCTCCTGCCGGTCGGCGGAACGGCCCTCGTCTGGGGGCCGGGCGCCGTCGCCTGCGCGCTGCAGGGGAGGACGGGAACGGCGGTCTTCCTCGCGGTGTGGGGCGTCCTCGTGGTGTCGACCCTCGCCGACAACGTCCTGAAGCCGCTCCTGATCGGCGGGACGGCGCGCATCCCGACCCTCGTCGTCTTCCTCGGCGTCTTCGGCGGGCTCGGGGCGTTCGGCCTTCTCGGCCTCTTCATCGGGCCGATGGTGCTCGCCTTCGCGCTGACGCTCCTCGAGATCCTCCGGGAGACGACGCGGCGGGGCCCTGTCGGCGAGCCGGCCGCGCCCTGAGGCTCAGGGGACCCAGTCGGCGACGAAGACGTTCGTCTCGTTCGGTTTCGAGTTGTGCCGGTTCGAGCAGAAGGCGATCCGCCGTCCGTCGGGCGAGAACATGGGGAAGCCGTCGAAGGTCGGGTTGTAGGTGATCCGCTCGAGGTCCGTCCCGTCCCAGTTCACGGCGTAGACGTCGAAGTCGCGCCCCGCGGGGTCGGCGAAGTTCGAGACGAAGAGGAGCCTCTCGTGCGTCCCGCGGAAGAAGAACGGGGCGAAGCTCGCGGCGTCGAGGCTCGTCACCTGCCGGTCGTCCGACCCGTCGGCGCGCATCACGCGGATCTCGAGGCGGCTCGGGCGGACGAGGTGGCGGTGGAGGAGCGAGCGGAACTCCTCGATCGCCTTCGGCTCCGTCGGGTGCGAGGCGCGGTAGACGATCCACTGGCCGTCGTCGCTGAAGAAGGCGCCCCCGTCGTAGCCCGGCGTGCGCGTCAGGCGCCTCACGTCGCCCCCGTCCGCGTTCATCGAGTAGAGCTCGAGGTCGCCGTCGCGCGCCGACGTGAAGACGATCCTCTTCCCGTCGGTCGAGATCGTCGCCTCCGCGTCGTACCCGGGGTAGGTCGTGAGGCGGCGCAGGTCGGTGCCGTCGGGGCGGGCGCTGAAGATGTCGTAGTCGGGGTAGAGAGCCCAGACGTAGCCCTGGGACATGTCGGGCGCCGGCGGGCACTCGCGCCCGCCGAGGTGCGTCGAAGCCCAGAGGACGCGCTCGCCGTCGGGGAAGAAGTAGGCGCACGTCGTCCGCCCCTTGCCCGAGGAGACGAGCCGCGGCTCCGAGCCGGAGTCGACGTCGACGACGTAGATCTGGTCGCACCGATGCGGCGGCCGGGTCGACTGGAAGATCAGCTTCCGGCCGTCGGAGGACCAGTAGGCCTCGGCGTTCTCCCCGGAGAACGTGAGCTGACGGACGTTCGCGAGGTGCCGCTCGCCGGGCCACTGGAGCTGCGTCAGCTTCCCCTCGTACGGGTTGTCGCGCCGCACGGGCGCGCCCCCCGCCGCCGGCGTCGGGGCGAAGACCGCTTCCGTGACCGGCGCGCGGGACGAGTCGCAGGCGGCGAGGCCGAGGGCGAGGAGGGCGGCGGAGAGGCGGAAGGCGTCGCGCGTCATGAGCGGGCCGTAATATAAG
>JBDIBE010000412.1:0-3186 GCA_039812785.1 Thermoanaerobaculia bacterium
CGCGGGCAAGAGCCAGACGACCCGGCACGTCTCGTCGATCCTCAAGAGGCTCGGCAAGAAGGTCGTCGCCATCCGTCACCCGATGCCGTACGGCGACCTCGCCGAGCAGGCCTGCCAGCGCTTCGCCGACTACTCCGACCTCGACAGGCACAAGTGCACGATCGAGGAGCGCGAGGAGTACGAGCCGCACATCGACAACGGCTTCATCATCTACTCGGGCGTCGACTACGGCCGGATCCTCAAGGCGGCCGAGGAGGAGGCCGAGATCATCCTCTGGGACGGCGGCAACAACGACCTGCCGTTCTACCGGCCCGACGTCCACATCTGCATCGCCGACCCGCTCCGCCCCGGCCACGAGATGTCGTACCACCCGGGCGAGGCGAACTTCCGCCGCGCCGACATCATCCTCATCAACAAGTGCGACTCGGCCGACGCGAGGGACATCGAGTCGATCGAGGCCGCCGCGGCGAAGGTGAACCCGAAGGCGCGCGTCCTCCGCGCGAACTCCCCGGCGACGTGCGACAGGCCCGAGATGGTCAAGGGCAAGCGCGTCCTCGTCATCGAGGACGGCCCGACGCTCACGCACGGCGGCATGACCTACGGCGCCGGCGTCGTCGCGGCGAAGCGCCTCGGCGCCGCCGAGATCGTCGACCCGACCCCGTTCGCCGTCGGCTCGATCAAGGAGACCTACGAGAAGTACCCGAACGCGAAGGGGATCCTCCCGGCGATGGGGTACAGCCCGCTCCAGATCGAGGAGCTCGAGGCGACGATCGAGAAGACCCCGTGCGACCTCGTCCTCTCGGGGACCCCGATCGACCTGACCCGCGTCCTCAAGATCGGCAAGCCGGCGGCCCGCGTCCGCTACGAGCTCGAGCCGCTCGTTCCGGGCCTCCTCGAGGAGGAGATCCGCAAGTTCGTCCGCTGATCCCGTCGTCCCCGTTCCCGGACGGCCCGCGGCGCCCGCCGCGGGCCCTTTTTTTCGCGGCGGGCGGCCGGGCCTGAACCTCCCGCCGCCGCCGTCGTACAAGGAGACGAGATGGGCACCGGCCGCGCCTGGAAAGAGCTCGCCCGCGAGACGGTCGACCGGTTCGACTCGCGGGACGTCGCCGACCTCTACACCGTCGAGTGGGCCGAGGCCAGGGAGGTCCTCCTCTCGGAGCACCGGGAGGCGCTCGAGGCCGCGCGGCCCGGCTGGAGGCGGGAGCTCCTCCGGGGGAGCGCGCTCCTCCACGGCCTCGTCCGGCGGCTCTCGCCGGCCCGGCGCCTCGTCGTCGTCGTGGCCCTCCTCGGCGGCCTCGTCTCGCTCCTGAAGGTGGCGACCCGCGGCTGGCCCGGCGACGCCTCGTGGACCGTCCTGACCCTCCTTGCGTGCCTCGGCCTCCTGCTCCTCCTCGTCGGGCTCGAGCTCGTCGACAAGCTCCGATTCCGCGACGAGCTCGTCATGGCGCGCGAGCTCCAGGCCGAGCTCGTCCCGCAGGCGCTCCCGGCCGTCCCCGGGTACGACCTCGGCGCCTTCAACCGCGTCGCGAACACCGTCGGGGGAGACCTCTACGAGTTCCAGCCCCTCCCCGACGGGCGGCTCGCCGTCCTCTTCGGCGACGCCTCGGGGCACGGGATGGCGGCCGGGCTCGTCATGGCGATCGCCCACACCGCCTGGCGGCTCCAGGTCGCGAGGGATCCCTCGCCGGAGGCCGTTCTCGCGACGCTCAACCAGGTCCTCTGCCGCACGGGGAGCTGCCGGACTTCGGGGCCTCGGCAGTTCTTTGCCGGCGTCTCCCTCCTCCTCGACCCCGACGGGGCGTTCACCGTCGCGGTCGCGGGGCACCCGCCCGTCCTCCTCGTCGACGCCCGCGGCGGCGTCGCGCGGCGCTTCGGGCGGGGCGCCTATCCTCTCGGGGTCAAGCCGGGGCAGGAGTACTCCGTGGAGACGGGCGCGCTCGCACCGGGCGAGTCGCTCCTCATCCACTCCGACGGTCTCCCCGAAGCGCGCGACCGCGAGGGGCGCGAGTTCGGCGACGGGCGGATCCTCGGCGTCCTCCTCCGGACGGCCGGGCAGCCGGCCTTCCACGTCGCGGCGTCCCTCGCCTCCGACGTCCTCACGTTCCTGGGCCGCAAGCCGGTCGACGACGACGTCTCCCTCGCCGTCCTCCGCCGGACGCCCGCGGCCTGACGGGAAGGCCGGCGCGCCTCGCCGCTCAGCCGGGCCCGAGGTGCCGCGGGAGCTCGCGCGCGACCCGCCGGGTCTCCTCGCGGCGCCGCTTCAGCTCTTCCACGGCCGACCCGTCGGCACGGAGCGCGGCCCAGAGCGCCTTCGCGGCGTCGCTCGCCTCGGGATCGTCGGGCTCGCCGGTCGAGAGGTCGACCATCAGCTGCTCGGCGGAGTCGTCGTCCGCCGCGACGAAGTCGAGGGCGACGTCCGTGCAGGGGCACTCGGGGTTCAGGCACCAGAGGTCGACGACCCAGTGGCGCCGCCCCTCGAGCGAGACAGAGAGGTCCCAGCGGCTCGGGAAGATCTCGAGGTACGGCACCATCGCCTCGAGGTCGATCGCCTCCCAGTCCGCCTCCTTCCACTCGTCGGCGTCGTCCTGCCTCCGGGCGCGGCGCCAGCGGTCCTTCAGGAGCTCGAGCGGCTCGCCCTGGAGGACCCTCCGGAGCCGCCCGAGGAGGACGGCCTTCGCGCTGCCGGGCTCGGGCGCCCCCTCGACCGAGACGTCTCCCGTCTCCGCGTCGAGGAGCGCCCGGAGCGGCTCGCCCCCGCCCTCGACGAGCCTCCCGTCGACGAGCGTCATCGGCTGGACGAGGAGCTCCACGTCGTGGCAGGGGCACTCCGTCCCGGTGCAGCTCGCGGTGTCGATCGCGACGATCCCGGGCGGGACGCCCTCGGCCCCGTCGTCCCGGAGGAGGACGCGCTCCCCGTCGTCGAAGGTCCGCTCGAAGGAGACGGTCTCGTCGTCGTGATCGTGATCGTGATCGTGGTCGTGCGGCTCGCCGTCGTGGCTCGTCATGCCGCGCATCCTCGCACGGGTCCGCGCCGCCCGCCCGCTACACGACGCGCGTCGCCGCCCGCTCGAGCCGGTCCATCACGGCGCGCAGGAGGCCGCGCCGCGGGACCGCGTAGGCGAGGAGGACGCTCCCGCGCCGCGTCGTCCGGAGCGCGTCGAAGAGCCCGTGGGCGATCTCCGCGGC
>JBDIBE010000413.1:0-3176 GCA_039812785.1 Thermoanaerobaculia bacterium
AGGAACGCGCCGGGCTCGGCCGCCTCCGCCTCCGACGGCCGCGGCTCCGGGACGCCCTCGCCCGCGAGCCGCGTCACGGCGCCGCCGTCCTCGAACGCGACGACGCCGACGGCGCCGACGCCGAGAGCGCGCGCGAGCTCGGGAGCGACGGAGCCGGCCCACGCCGCGGGGTCGAGCTGCGCCTCCGCGCGGGTGTCGAGGAGCTGGGCGATCCGCGCCTGGGCCTGCTCGAGGCGCCGGTTCGCCTCGGAGAGCTCCCGGGTCCGCGCTTCGACCCGCTCCTCGAGCTCCGCCGCCCGGCGGCGGAGGCTCCTGGTCCGGAGGCGGACGACGGCGGCGAGGGCGGCGAGGAGGAGGGCCAGGAGCGCGCCCCGCGCCCACGGTGTCCCCCACCAGGGCGGCGCCACGGTGAAGTGGAATCGCGCCGGGCGCGGGCTGTGGAGGCCCGAGGCCGCGATGGCCCTCGCCTCGAGCGTGTAGCTCCCGGGGGCGAGCCCCGAATAGCGGGCCCGGGCCTCGGAGTGCGGCGGAGAGAACTCGGTCTCGAGCGGGAGGAGGCGCTCCGAGAAGAGCGTCCGTTCCTCGCTGAAGAACGTGGGCGACCGGAGCGCGAACGTGACCGTCGCCGCGTCGAACGGCACGCGCAGCCCGGGCGCGAGGGGCCTCCCTTCCCCGTCGATCCCGCCCGCGATCGCGATCGCCGGCGCGGGCGGCCCCCTGCGCGGACGCGCGGCGTCGACGAGAGACAGGCCGCCCTCCATCCCGACGGCGAGGCGTCCGTCGGGGAGCGGGGCGAGCCCCCCCTCCGCGGTCGTGCTCGCGCCGACGAGGCCCGTCGAGTGGTCCAGCTTCTCGACGACGAGGTCGTCGACGACGCGGAAGACGGAATACGACGTCGCGACCCAGAGCGCTCCGCCCGCCTGGGCGAGCGAGGCGATCCACGGGTCGTCGAGGAGCCGGTTCACGCTCTCCACCGGCGCCGCCTTTCCGCCCGAGAGGCGGAAGAGCCCCTGGTCGGTCCCGACGAGGACCCCCTTCGGCGTGGCGAGGACGACGCGGCAGAAGCCGGTCGGCAGGCCCGTCTCCCTGCCCAGGCGCCGGAACCCCTCGCCCTCCCGGCGGAGGAGCCCGCGGCCGTCGGTGCCGATCCAGAGCGAGCCGTCCGGGGCGAGCGCGATCCCCCGCGTCTCGCCGACCGGCTCGCCTCCGAGGTCCGTCACGGGGACGGCCTCGACGGGAGCCCGCGACCGCTCGTCCCAGCGGAACCTCAGGATGCCGTCGATCGTCGTCGCCCAGAGCGTCCCGTCTCCCTCGCGCGCGAGGCCGAAGACGCGCCTGCGGCCCGCCACGGGAAGCTCCGGGAACCGCCTCGGTCCCGACGGCGAGACGTGGACGAGGCCGCGCGTCGTCCCGGCGAGGAGCTCGCCCCCGGGCAGCGGGAGAAGGGCCCAGACGCCTCCCTCTCCCTCGCCGAGCGGGACGCGCCGCACGTCGGAGCCGTCGACGACCGAGAGCCCCTCCGTGTGGCCGACCCACAGCTTTCCTCCCGGCGCCGGGGCGACGGCGAAGACCATCCCGCCGAGCTCCGGGAGATGCGCGGGCATCGACCGGAGATCGAGGTCGAAGACCTTCACGAGGCCCGCCTCCGAGGCGAGCCAGAGGATCCCGTTCCGGTCCACGGCCATGCCCGAGACCGTCGCGGCGGGAAGGCCTTCGGCGGGGCCGATCCACTCCGGGGGCTTCCCGTCGCGGACGAGGAGGAGGCCGAGCGTGTCCGTCGCCACCGCCCACCCGTCGGCGAGGCGGGCGAGGGCGTTCGGGCCGGCGTTCGGAGGGATCGGCGCGAGCGTCCCGACGAGGTGTCCCTCCCGGTCGACCCGGACGAGGGCGCCCCGGAGGAGGACGACGAGCCCGTCGCCGTCCCGCGCGAGGGCGACGGGAGACCCGAGGCCGGGAGGAAGCGGCAGGACCTTCGATTCCCTGCCCGGCCGCAGGAGCGCGAGGCCGGCGGGTGAGCCCGCCCAGCAGCCGTCCTCCTCGGCGGGCCCGAGGGCCGCGATGCGCGGGCCGAACCCCGGGGGAAGCGGCACGGGACGGAGCCTCCCGTCGGAGAGGAGCTCGACGCGCGCCCCGTCGCCGAGCCAGAGGACGTCGCCCGAGGCGACGAGGAGGAGCGGCTTGAAGCCCGGCTCCCGGGAGCCGGGCGCGAGGGGCACGACGCGCGGCTCTCCGAGCGGCCCCGCCGCCGGCGAGATCCGGGCGAGCCCCTCCTGCGTCGCGGCCCAGACCGTCCCGTCGTTCGTGACGGCGAGGGCGCTGACCGAGTCGTGGGGGAGGCCGTCGCGCGACGTGAGGCTCGAGAAGCGGCGCCCGTCGTAGCGCGAGACGCCGTACGAGGTGCCCGCCCAGACCATCCCCTCGCGGTCCTCGGTGACGCAGAAGACCTGCGAGTACTTCAGGCCGTCGGCGACGCCGTAGGTGCGGAGGGCGGGCCGGAAGGCGTCCGCCCGCCCCGCGCCGAGGAGGGCGGGCAGAAGGGCGAGCGCGGCCACCCGGGCGCCCCGCCTCCGCGAGGGACGGGCCGATCCCTTCACCGGAACGACGTCCGGAATGCTAACCGCGTTTCGGTGCGAGACGGCGGCTCCCGCCTCGTGCTAGCGTCAAGGGTTGCCCGCGTCCCGGCCGGGACGCCCGCGCAAGGAGGCCTGAACGTGCTTCGCACTCCCGTCGTCTTCCTCACCGGGGCCAGCGGCGAGATCGGCCACACGCTCATCGAGCGGCTCTCCGAGGACGGAAAGCGCCCGATCATCACCCTCGACCTCAAGCCCCTCGACCCGTCGATCGCGCCGCGCGTGGCGCGCCAGTTCACGGGATCGATCCTCGACCACCAGCTCCTCGAGAGGATCCTCTCCGAGTACGAGGTCGACCTCGTCTTCCACCTCGCCGCGCTCCTCTCCACGCGGAGCGAGTTCACCCCCGTCACGGCGCACGAGGTGAACGTCGAAGGGACGATGGCGATGCTCGAGTTCGCCCAGAAGCAGGGCGAGTCGCACGGGCGCCCCGTCGTCTTCATGTACCCCTCCTCCATCGCCGCCTACGGCATGCCGGGCCTCGACGTGAAGGGGAAGGCGGGCCGGGTGAAGGAGGACGACTACACGAACCCGACGACGATGTAC
>JBDIBE010000414.1:0-3175 GCA_039812785.1 Thermoanaerobaculia bacterium
CTTCGGCAGGGGCGGCGGGTCGCCCGCGAGCGCGGCGAACGGGGAGAGGAGGAGGGCGGCGAGGAGGGCGAGGGTCTTCTTCACGGCGTCCTCCTCACTTCGCGGCCGGCGCTTCGGCCGCCGCGGCGGGCTTCGATTCGGGATTCGACGCCGGCGAGGCCGGGCGGCGGTCGACGACGGTGCGGTTCGCGGCGGTGAGCCAGGTCGCCGCGGCGCGCGCGACGTCGGCCGAGGCGACGGCGGCGACCTTCCCCGGGATCTCGTTGACCGACGCGGCGCTCCCGGTGGCGATCTGCGTGACGGCGAGCGCCTCGGCGCGCCCGAGAGGCATCTCGAGCTCGTCGTAGAGGCGGGAGACGATCCGCGTCTTCGTCCGCTCGAGCTCGGCGGAGGGGACCCCTTCCTTCGCGATCCTCGCGACCTCGGCCTGGATCGCGGCGACGGCCTCCTTCGCCGTCGTGTCGGGCTTGTAGAGGCCGAAGACCGTCAGGAGCGTCGGCCCCTCGTAGGTCCACGCGTCGCCGAGCGGCCAGTCGACGCCCCCCTGCACCTCGAGGAGGATCTCCTTCCCCTTGACGAGGCCGAGGTAGAGGCGCGAGGCCTCGCCCCCGGCGAGGAGCTCGCCGAGGACGGCGAGGGGAACGTCGTCCCTCGTGCCGCGCGCCGGGAGCTTCCAGCCGACGGCGAGGGCGGGGACGTTCGCGAGCGGGTCGGACTGCTCGAGCGTCCGCTCCTTGGCGTTCGGCTTCTCGGCGACGTCGGGGCGCGGGGGCAGGGGACGCGCGGGGATCGCGCCGAAGTACTTCTCGACCTTCGCGAACGCCTCGGCGGCGTCGAAGTCGCCGACGAGGGCGAGGACGGCGTTGTTCGGGGCGTAGTAGGCGTCGAAGAAGGCCCTCGCGTCGGCGGAGGTCGCCGCGTCGAGGTCGGCGAAGGAGCCGTAGCCGTCGTGCGCGTTCTCCCACCGGTCGAAGGCCGTGCCGACGACGTCCGTCCAGTAGAAGTCGCCGTACGGCTTGTTGAGGACGTTGACGCGGATCTCCTCCTTCACGACGTCGCGCTGGTTCGCGAGGCTCTTCTCGGAGAGGTCGAGCCCCTTCAGCCGGTCGGCCTCGAGCCAGAGGACCGGGTCGAGGGCCGAGACCGGGGCGCTCACGACGTAGCTCGTGAAGTCGGTCCGGGTGGAGCCGTTGTCGATGCCGCCGCCCCCCTCGATGACGCGGTCGTACGTCCCCTTCGGGGCGTTCGGCGTCCCCTGGAACATGAGGTGCTCGAAGAGGTGCGCGAAGCCCGATCGCCCCTTCGGCTCGAGCCGGAAGCCGATCCGGAAGGCGAGGCAGAGGCCGAAGGTGGGAGCCGAGCGGTCCTCCGAGACGACGACCGTCAGGCCGTTCGGGAGCGTCCTCACCTCGGTCGGGACGCGCCACCCCGCCTTCGGGGCGGCGGCCGCGGTCGACGCGAGGGCGAGGGAAAGGGCGAGGCTGGCGGCCCGGAACGGGCGGCGGGGGCGGAGACTCATCGGTCCTCCTTGCGCGAAGACGGCACGTTAGACGAGTACGCGCGCCCCGGCGAGCGGGTTGCCCCGGCTCTGGTACCATCCGCCCGGTTCTTTGAGCGACGGGCAGCCCTGCGCTTCGGGCTGCCGGCATGAAGAGTGGCGGAGAGAGCACCGGCTCGACGACCCGCCCGCCAGACCGTAGTCCCTGCGGTGGCAAGGCCGGCCCGCACCCCCCCGGGGGCGGGACCCATGTGCGATCGAGGCGTGCACCGCTCGCGAAAGGACGCTCCCGAACGATCCCCACACGTCCCCCGATTCGAGTACCACGCAACGCGTCGAGCGCGCTCCCGCGGGCCGAGGCCCGTCCCGGGGCGCTGCCCCGCCGCACGATTCACGAATTTCCCGAAAGGAGCCCCCGATGAGCAGCCACGATTTCCTCCTCACCTCCGAGTCGGTCACGGAGGGGCACCCCGACAAGGTCTGCGACCTGATCGCGGACGCCATCCTCGACGCGAACATCGGGAAGGACGAGAACGCCCGCGTCGCCTGCGAGGTCCTCTGCAAGGGGAAGAACGTCGTCCTCGCCGGCGAGATCACCTCGAAGGCGGGCCTGAAGAAGGCCGACTACGACGCCCTCGTCCGCGAGGTGATCGAGGGGATCGGCTACGTCGACCCCGCCGACGCCTTCCACGCCAAGGGCGTGAAGGTCTCGAACCTCCTCTCGCGCCAGTCGAAGGAGATCGGCGGCGCCGTGAAGAAGGCGACCGACGCGAAGAAGAAGGACCAGGGCGCCGGCGACCAGGGGATCATGTTCGGCTACGCGACGAAGGAGACCGACGAGCTCCTCCCGCTCCCGATCGTCCTCGCGCACCGGCTCACGCGCGGCCTCGCCGAGGCCCGCCGCGCGGGCGAGGTCTCCTGGCTCCGCCCCGACGGCAAGTCGCAGGTGACCGTCCGCTACGAGGGCGGCGTGCCGGCGCAGGTCGAGTCGGTGCTCATCTCCACCCAGCACGCGCCCGAGGCGACCCGCGAGGAGATCGCCGCGTGGGTGCAGTCGAGCCTCGCGCCGAAGGCGCTCGGCCCGTGGATGCGCGACGGGATCCGCTTCATCGCGAACCCCTCGGGCTCCTTCGTCCTCGGCGGGCCGACGGCCGACGCCGGCGTGACGGGGCGGAAGATCATCGTCGACAGCTACGGCGGCGCGGCCCGGCACGGCGGCGGCGCCTGGAGCGGCAAGGACCCCTCGAAGGTCGACCGGAGCGGCGCCTACTTCTGCCGCTGGGCCGCCCGCCAGGTCGTGAAGGCCGGCCTCGCGCAGCGCGCCGAGATCCAGGTCTCCTACGCGATCGGCGAGGCGAGGCCGATGTCGGTGACGGTCGAGACGTTCGGCACGGGCGACCCGAAGGCGGCCGCCGCGCTCGTCTCGGGCTTCGACTTCCGCCCCGCCGCGATCAGCGAGCGGCTGCAGCTGCGGAGGCCGATCTACCGCCAGACGACGAACTACGGCCACTTCAAGGCCGGCCTCCCCTGGGAGGAATGACCCCCTGAGGCGCGGGCCGGCTCAGAGCCGGCCCGCGCCCCGGGCCTCGTCGAGGAGGACGATCCTCGCCGAGAGGGAGAGCGTGGCGAGGGCGCGCTCGACGGCCTCCGCCGGCACTCCCGCCCGCTCCGCCCCGC
>JBDIBE010000415.1:0-3167 GCA_039812785.1 Thermoanaerobaculia bacterium
AGCGGCACCGTCACGCCGAGGCCGACGGACCACATCATCGGGAGCGAGCCGCGGTTCATGTAGCCGGCCGAGGCGACGAGGTCGGGCCTGAGGTCGCGGCGCGCGAGGTCGATCGCGAGGGTCTCGCGCTCCGCCGCCCGACGGGCCACCTCGAGCTCGGGGCTCTCGGCCTCGGCGCGCGCGAGCTCGGCCGCCGCCCCGGGCGGCTCGGGCCTCTCGTCGAGAAGGCGTCCCCCGACCTCGACCGGAGCCCCCGGCTCGCGGAGAAGGAGCCGCCGGAGCTCCGCCTCGGCCGCGCGCGCCGCCCCCTCGTCGCGGCGGACCTGCTGCAGGAGGCGGGTCTTCTCGGCCTGCGCGCGGAGGACGTCCTGCTGCGTCCCGAGGCCCGCGGCGTAGCGGCTCCGCGCGACAGCCTCGATCCGACCCCAGGTCTCCTCCTGCTCGCCGGTCAGCCCGCGCGCCTCTCGCGCCTCGAGGAGGCGGGAGGCGGCCCGCCTCACGTCCGCCTCGATGCCGAGGCGGAGGCGCGCGACGGCCGCCTCGACGACGGTCGCGTCGGCGGCGGCGACCTTCCCCGCGAGATCGAGCTTCCCCGGCCACGGGATCGGCTGCTCGGCCATGAAGGAGAGCCGGGTCATCGGCTCCTCTCCGAGCGAGAGGGAGGCCCCGTCGTTCTCGTACGAGAGCCGGAGCATCGGGTCGGGAAGGGCCCCCGCCGGCGCGATCCGTTCGCGCGCGGCGGCGACCCCGGCGCGCGCCGCGGCGAGCGCGGGGCTCTTCTCGAGCGCCTCGGCGACGAGCGCCTCGACCGTCGGCGGCGCGGCCAGGGCCGCGGAGGCGGCGAACGCGAGGGGAAGGAGGACCGTGAGCCCCATGCGGGGCAGAAAGGGACGGGTCATGGGCACCTCGGAAGACGGTCTACGGGCCGCCCGCTCACGGGGCGGTCGAGATCACGGTCTTTCGGGGTCTCAGTTCCGGAAAGTGTGCAGGAGCGCCTGAGTCGGCGCGGACCGGGCCCGCGCCGCGGGGCCCTCCAGGGCCGGGGCTCGGAAGCACGACGCCGCAGGGACGGGCTCGAGCGCCTCGGCGACGACGGCCGGAAGCGGCAGCGCGTCGGCGGATGCGAGCGTCGCGGCCGGGATCGGAGCAGCCGGGGAAATCGAGCAGCCGCACCCCTTCGGGGCCGGCGTCGGGTCACCGTGAGGGGCGCCCGGGTCGCAGCAGCAGCGCGCGCCGGACGACGCGCAGGCGGAGGCCGTTCCCGGGAGGAAGAGCCGGAACCCCAGGAGCGACACGGCGACCGCCACGAGGAGGGCGGCGACGGTCCTTCCGGGGGCGCGGCTCGAGCTCATCGCGGCAAAGGTAGGCCGAAATCAGCCCCTGTCAAGGCCGGATTCCGTCCTCCGCGGCCCCCCGCAACGTTCGGACCGAGCCAAGTCCCTTCAGAAGTGGTACTTGACGCCGAACGCGACGCCGACGTAGCTGGAGCTCATCCCGCCGGCGTTCCCGATGAACCGCCCCGTGACCTCGCCGGTGAGCGAGGTCCGCCGGTCGAGGAAGTACTCGGTCCCGGCCCCGAAGATCGCGCCGAGCTTCTGCTCGGATCCGGCGTCCGGCGGGTTCACCGTGTTGATGCCGAAGCCGCCGAAGACGAAGGGGGCCCAGTCGCCCCGGCGCGAGGTGTAGACCGCCGCCGCCTCGAGGCCCGTCGCGGTGGCGTCCGACCCGCCGCTCGCGCCCGAGCGGGCGAACGCGAAGGTGCCGCGGACGGCGAAGTTCCGGCTGAAGTAGTACTCGGCTCCCGCCGTCACGTGGAAGCCGATGTCGTAGTCCCCCTCGAAGGGGATCGACGGGCCCGCGTTCGCGAAGACGGCGAGGGAGCCCTTGTCGGGGATCACGGCCTCGGCCGCCGGCGCGGCGACGGCCGCGGCGAGAGCGAGGAGGACGACGGGGACGAACCGCTTCATGGGGACCTCCGATCGGGATTCGCGGGCGCGCGCCGGACGATCGCCCGCGGCCGAGGGTAGCAAACGAAACGGCCCCCGCCGTCCGGGGGCCGTTCGCGGATCGCCCGGGACCGCCGGCTAGGCGGGCGGGCCCTTGCGGAGGTGGACCGTCCCCGAGGAGGCGCTGACGGAGACCTTCGCGCCGCCGCCGTTCAGCCTCCCCTCGGCGCGGACGAGCCCCTGCCGGGGGCTTCGCGTCCTCACGACCGAGATCTCCGGGAACTCCGAGACGACGTAGTCGCCCTCGGCGTCGACGCTCCGGACGGTCACGTCGACGTCTCCGCGGAAGTTCGCCGGCAGGACGAGCGTCACGTCGCCCCCGCCGGTCGAGAGCTCCACGCCGGCGTCCCTCCCGACGATCTCGCAGAAGACCTCGCCTCCCGCCGTCTCGGCGACGACCGGCCCCGAGGCGCGCATGAGGCGGACGTCTCCGCCGGCCGTCTTCGCGGAGACGGCCCCTTTCGCGGATCGGAGGCGGACGTCGCCTCCCATCGTCCTGAGGCGCGCCTCGCCCGTGACGTCGCCCGCGACGATGTCGCCGCCGAGCGTCGAGGCCGTCAGGCCGCCGTCGACGCGGTCGATCCTCACGTCGCCGCCGGAGCTCGAGAGGTCGGCGCCCTTCCCGGCCGACACGACCTTCACGTCGCCCGAGCTCGTCCTCACGGTGACGCGCCCCGAGACGTTCCCGAGGCGGACGTCGCCCGTCGGGAGGGATGCGGAGAAGTCGCCGGCGACGTCGCCCTTCACGATCGAGCCCTCGTCGTCCCAGCCGTGCCCGATCCGCACGGGCGGGACCGGCGGGACCGGCGGGACGGGCGGCACCGGCGGAACGGGAGGCACCGGCGCGACGGCCCACCGCCCCTCGCTCTTCGGGACGAGCGACTTCGCCGCGTCCTCGGACGAGCCGGCGGAGAGGACGACGACGCCGCCGTTGACCGTGGAGCACCGCACCGAGGCGCCGCCGCCGCGGAGCGAGCCCTCGTACGAGCGGCTCATGCTTCCGGAGACCGAGCGGGAGATCTCGCGGCCGAGGCGCGCCATCTCGCGGCCGAAGGCGGCCATCTCGCGGCCGAACTCCTCCCACTCGCGGTCCCACTCGTCGTCCTCGGCGTTTCGGGAGCGCTCCCGTTCTGACCTCGACCGCGCCCGGTCGGCCTCGTC
>JBDIBE010000416.1:0-3164 GCA_039812785.1 Thermoanaerobaculia bacterium
GCTGCCACCTGCCGCAGTACCAGGCGACGAAGAACCCGGGCCACCAGGCGGCGGGGTTCCCGACGACGTGCGCGACGTGCCACCGCGCGACGGACACCTCGTGGGACCAGGGGACGTTCAATCACGGGACCGTCTTCGCGCTCGTCGGCCGGCACGCGACGGCGCCGTGCGCCTCGTGCCACGGGAACGGGGTCTACCGCGGCACGGCGCGCGACTGCGTCGGCTGCCACCTGCCGCAGTACCAGGCGACGAAGAACCCGGGCCACCAGGCGGCGGGGTTCCCGACGACGTGCGCGACGTGCCACCGCGCGACGGACACCTCGTGGGACCAGGGGACGTTCAACCACACCTGGTTCCCGATCACGACGGGAAAGCACTCGGGGAACCCCTGCTCCGCCTGCCACACGAGCCCGTCGAACTACGCCCTCTTCACCTGCCTCACCTGCCACGGCCGGGCCGAGACCGACAAGGAGCACCAGGGCCGGAATGGCTATCGCTACGACTCCGCGGCCTGCTACGCGTGCCACCCGCAGGGGCGGGGGGACTGAGGCGCGCCGATGAGGGCCTCCCGCGTCCTCTCCCTCGTCCTCGCGGCCGCGACGGCCGGCGGCGCGGCGCAGGCGCACGCCCAGCCGGCCGGCTGGGGGCGCGTCTCTCTCTTCCTCTCCGGCGGGCAGAGCCGCCCCGCGGACGGGACCGCGTCGCTCTCCTCGAACGAGGCCGTCGCGTCCCTGACGCTCCGCTCGGCCGAGCGCGAGGGGAGCGGCCTCGAGTACGCGCTCGACGGGCGAGGCTCGACCTGGGGGGCGGGAGGCGAGGACCGCCAGAGCCGCTTCTCGCTGTGGGACGGCTGGGTCGGCGGGCGCCTGGCGGGAGGGGCGGTCGGACTGCGCGTCGGACAGCAGTGGATCACCGACCTCGGCGGCCTCGGGTCCGTCGGAGGCGCGCTCCTCGAGGTCCGGGGGCGGCCGAGGGGGAAGAAGAAGCTGCGGCCGCGCTTCGGGGTCTTCGGCGGCGTCGAGCCGAAGGGGTGGGAGGCCGGCTGGGCGAGCGGCGTGAAGAAGGGCGGCGCCTACGCGGCGCTCGACGGCGACGGCGGGCGGCGCCACGTCCTCGGCTTCGTGACGATCCGCAACGGGGGGCTGACGGAGCGCTCCGTCCTCTCCACGACGAACTTCTTCACCGTCGGCAAGGCGCTCTTCTTCTACGTCGCGGGCGAGTACGACGTGGCGGCGCCGGGCGGGAAGGGAGAGAAGGGGCTGAGCTACGCGTTCGTCAACGCGCGCTGGACGGTCTCCTCGCGCCTCGAGCTCCAGGGGCTCTACCACCGCGGCCGCTCGTGGGACGCCCGCACTCTGACCGAGGACCAGCTCGCGGGGAGGCCGGTCGACCCGCGGCTCGTCGTCGGCTTCTTCTACGAGTCCGTCGGCGGGCGGGCGACGGTGGAGGTCGCCCGCGGCCTGCGGCTCTTCGCGGGCTACGCGGAGGACCGCGGGAACCGCGAGGACGGGAGGACGGGGCGGATCACGGCGGGCCTCCACGCGTCGAACGTCTTCGGCTCGGGGATCGACGCGACCGTCTCGGACAACAGGATCGACCGGCCCGACGGCGGCTCCTACGACTCCTGGTACGCCTCGCTCGGGCGGAGCTTCGGCCGCGGCGTCTACGTCTCGCTCGACTACGCCACGGCGCTCTCCGTCCTCCGCTTCACCGGGACGGACGGCGTTCGCGTCGAGACGCGCCCGCGCACCGACCGCTTCTCCCTCAACGGAAACGTGAACCTCGGCCGGGGCCTCTCTCTCCTCGTCATGGCCGAGCGGTCGAGCGGCGACCTCTCCACCGACACTCGGGGGACCCTGGGCCTCGCCGTGAGGTTCTGATCCCCGGGGAAGGGCGCCGCGGCCCGTGTGCTAAGGTCGCTGGGTGAGCGGTCGCCGTCCCCCCGCGGAGGCGGCGCGGCGCTCCGGCGTCGCCCTCCTCCTCGCTGCGCTCGTCCTTCCCGCCCTCTTCGTCGGGCTGGGGGAAGCGCCGCGCGCCGGGGGCGCCGAACGGGCGGTCCTCGTCGCCCCCGACGCCACGCAGGAGATCCTCTCCGACTGCGACGCCGCGAGCGCGCCGCTCCTCCTCCTCGTCCCGGCCGGCATCGTCGGGCCGGGCCTCGAGCTTCCCGCGCCGGGATCGGCGCTTCTTGCCGCGCGCGAGGCGGACCGCCTTTCCGGCGACGCCGCGCTCTCCTTCCTGCCGCCTCCTCCCCGACGGGCCTGAGGCCCGTCCCCGTCCCGGCGCCCGCCCCGCGGGCGCCCCGCGAAACGGAGGAAGAGATGAAGGACGAGAACACGGGCGCGGATCCGCGCCCCGCCGGAAGCCCTTCGGGCCTGACGCCCGAAGAGAAGAGTAACTTCGTCAAGGCGGCGATCTTCGTCGCCGCGGCCCTCGGGTTCATCGTGGGGCTGAAGCTCCTCCTGGGGTACTGAGAGCCGTGCTCCCGGCCGCCGTCCTCACCGACCTCGACGGGACGCTCCTCGATCGCGGGGGCGCCCTCGGGGCGGAGGCGCGGGCGGCGGTCGCCGGGCTCCGGAGGCGCGGGATCCCCGTCGTTCCCCTCACGAGCAAGACCGAGGCCGAGCTGCGGTCGTTCCTCGCCGGGCTCGACCTCGGCGGCCTCGGCTCCTTCGAGAACGGAGCCGGGGTCGTCTCGTCCCGCGGGACGCTCGTGTCGGAGAGGGCGGTCCCGGTCGTGGAGCTCTCCGCGCGCCTCGCCGAGCTCGCGCGCCTCTCGGGCCTTGCGCTCGTCCCGGCCGGCGCGCTCCCGGAGGCCGAGATCCGCCGGGTGACGGGCCTTCCGGCGGAGAAGGTCCCCGCGATGCTCGCGCGCGGCTACGGCCTGCCGTTCCTCGCTCCGGACGGCGCGGAAGGGGCGCTCGTGCGCGCGGCCGGCGCCCTGCCGGGCGTGAGGCTCACGCGCGGCGGGCAGTTCTGGCACCTCTCGGGCGAGCATGGCAAGGAGGACGCCGTCGGACTCCTCCTCGACGCCGGCCTCGTCGCGCGCCCCCTCGCGGGGCTCGGCGACGCGCCGAACGACGCGGGGTTCCTCGCGCTCTGCGACGTCGCGGTGATCGTCCCGCGCGGCGCGGGCGGCGCCGACCCGGCGCTCGCGGCGGCGC
>JBDIBE010000417.1:0-3163 GCA_039812785.1 Thermoanaerobaculia bacterium
TTCCGCCCCGATCCGGAGATCTTCGGCAAGCTCGCCTTCGACGCCGACGAGATCCGCGAGCGGCTCGAGGCGAAGACCTACCTCCACCGCGGCCTGAAGGTCGTCTTCGTCGACGAGACGAAGAAGCCGGCCGTCCGGGAGGAGTACGCGCACGACGGCGGCCTCGCCGACTACCTCCTGAAGGTCGTCGCCGAGCGGGGCAAGGCCCCGACGCACGCGAACGGCTTCTCGCTCGTCCGCGACGCCGACCCGCGCGTCGAGCTCGCGCTGCAGTGGACCGAGTCGACGGACGAGAGCTTCCGCTCGTACGTCAACGGCATCCCGACGCCGTCCGGCGGCACGCACGAGAACGGCCTGAAGGCGGGCGTCGTCAAGGCGGTCCGCAACTACCTCGGGACGCACGAGCTCCTCCCGAAGGGAGTCAACCCCTCCGCCGAGGACGTCCGCGAGGGGCTCGTCGCGCTCCTCTCGGTCTACGTCCTCGAGCCGCAGTTCCAGGGGCAGACGAAGGACCGGCTGAACAACCCCGAGGTCGCGGCCCAGGTCGACGGCGCCGTGCGCCCCGCCCTCGAGAAGTGGCTCAACGAGAACCCCTCGGTCGCCGAGCAGGTCGTGGGGCGGATCGTCATGGCGACGCGGGCCCGCGAGGCCTCGCGCGCCGCGGCCCAGCAGGTTCAGCGGAAGACGGCCGTCTCGCACCGCCTGAACCTCCCCGGCAAGCTCGCCGACTGCTCCTCGACCGACCCGGCCGAGTCGGAGCTCTTCATCGTCGAGGGGGACTCGGCCGGCGGCTCGGCCAAGCAGGGGCGCGACCGGCAGACGCAGGCGATCCTCCCGCTCCGCGGCAAGGTGCTCAACGCCGAGCAGGCGAACTCCGCGAAGGTCGCCGGGAACAAGGAGCTGACCGACATCGTCTCGGCCCTCGGCTGCGGGACCGGAGCCGACTTCGACCTCGGCAAGCTCCGATACGGCAAGGTCTTCCTCCTGATGGACGCCGACGCCGACGGCCACCACATCTCGACGCTCCTGCTGACCTTCTTCTGGAGGCACCTCCCGAAGCTGATCACCGAGGGGCACGTCTACCTCGCGCAGCCGCCGCTCTACCGGATCGACGCGGGCAGGGAGACGCACTGGGCGCTCGACGAGGCCGAGCGGGACGCGATCTTCGCGAAGCTCCCGAAGAACGTGAAGCCCGAGGTCATGCGATTCAAGGGCCTCGGCGAAATGATGCCGGAGCAGCTCAAGGCGACGACCCTCGACCCGCGCCGCCGCCGCGCGCTCAAGGTGACCGTCCCCGACGTCCTCGAGGCGGAACGGACCTTCTCCGACCTGATGGGCAAGGACGCCGGCGCGCGCTACCGGTTCATCACGGAGCGGGCGCGGGAAGCCGATGCGTTGGACGTGTGAGCTGAAAGAAGGTGGGGGGGCCGGGGGGGCGTGCGAAGCCAAGCCCCCCCGGCGAGCGGCGGACAGCCTGGACGTCTGACGGCACGGCTCCGCCGTGACGCCCGGCGGGGCGCGACCTAGAATCGCGCCGCGGCCCGCATGAAAGCCCTCTTCCAGCGCTACCGCGCCGAGCTCCTGCTCGTTGTCCTGACCGTCGCGGGGTCGCTCCTCGTCTACCTGCCGTTCTGGAACGAGATGGGGACGGTCTACCGGGCGTGGGACGGGCCGAACTACCTGACGATCGCGAAGACGGGCTACGAGATCCCGAAGAACTTCTCGCTCCTCGGCTACGTCTACGTCGACTCGTACTACCTGCGCCACTTCCCGGTCTACCCGGCGCTGATCCGCCTCTTCTCGTTCGTCGGGTGGCAGCGGTCGATGCTCCTCGTCTCGATCCTCTGCGCGGCCGGCGCGGCGATCCTCTTCTACCGGCTCTGCCGCGACACCTGGAAGCTCCCGCAGCCGCTCTTCCTCGCGGCCGTCTTCCTCTTCTTCCCGCCGCGCTGGCTCTACTTCCGGAGCACCGGCTCGACGGAGGCGCCGTACCTCCTCTTCGTCCTCGCCGCGGTCCTCCTCTTCGAGAAGGACCGCATCGGCTGGGCTTCCGTGATGGGCGCCCTCGCCACGCTCACGCGGATCCCGGGCGTCCTCGTCGCGCCCGCCTTCGGCCTGATTCTCCTGCAGCGGAAGCAGCGGCGCTCGATCCCGTGGCTCCTCCTGCCGCCGGCGGCGCTCGCGGGCTTCTTCCTCTACTGCTGGAGCCGCACCGGGAACTTCTTCGAGTACTTCGCCCAGCAGGGGGACAAGGCGGGCGCGTTCCGGCCGTTCGGCTTCATGCCGCACCTCTTCGAGCTCGGCCTCTACCACCAGGTCGAGTACTTCATCCTCCTCGCCTTCGTCTACGGCGTCGGGATCTCGCGGATCCGGAAGTACGAGTCGATCTTCGTCTACTCGGTCCTCCAGTTCGTCCTCCACGTCAACATGTCGACGGAGGAATGGCCGCGCTACTGGCTCGTGATGGCGCCGTTCGCCCTCGTCGTCGGCTTCCACGACATCTGGATCCGCCGCGAAACGAAGTGGCTCTTCGCGATCCCCGTCCTGATGGGCTTCGTCTACTGCTGGGGCTCCATACCGCTGAACGGGGTCCTCCCCGCCTTCTGGAAGCTCGCCCTCGCCCAGCTCGGGCTCCTCTCCGAGTGGACGCCTCCCTGAGCCCGCCGGGCGCCGCGCGCGCGCCGCGCCTCCTCGCCGAGGCGGCGCTCCTCGCCCTCCTCGTCGCGCTCTCGCTCCTCGCCGTCCGCCGCCACGAGCGGGACGACTCGCCGACGTTCGACGAGGCGATCCACCTCTTCTCGGGAGCCGAGGCCCTCGAGGACGGCTCGGGCTGGCTCAACCCGGAGCACCCGCCGCTCCTGAAGCTCGCGGGGGCCGCGGCGCTCCGGCCGCTCCGCCTCGCGACGCCGTGCGCGATCCTTCCGTGCACGGCCTCTCCCTTCAACGGCTACCTCCGCTGGCTCTACGCGAACCGGGCGCCGGCGGACGCGATCGTCCACGCAGGGCGCCGCCCCTTCCCGTGGCTCCTCGCGCTCCTCGCCGGCGCGCTCCACCTCGCGGTGCGCCGCCACGCCGGGCCGGCCGCGGGGCTCCTCGCGGCGGGCGTCGTCGCCCTCGACCCGACGTTCGTCGCGCACGCAGCCTACGTCCACACCGACGTCGG
>JBDIBE010000418.1:0-3135 GCA_039812785.1 Thermoanaerobaculia bacterium
CAGAGCGCGAGGGCGACGTTCTCCTCGGCGGAGAGGACGGGCACGAGCTGGTGCGACTGGAAGACGAAGCCGAGCTTCTCGCGCCGGAGGCGCGCCCGCCCCCGGTCGTCGAGCGAGGAGACGTCCTCCCCGAGGAGCGTGAGCCTCCCGCCGTCGGGGCGGTCGAGGCCGCCGAGGATGTTGAGGAGCGTCGTCTTGCCGCTCCCCGAGGGGCCGGCGAGGACGGCGAGCTCCCCGGGGGCGAGCTCGAGCGAGGCGTCCCGGATCCCGACGACGCGCGCCTCGCCCTCGGCGTAGGTGCGGGTGAGCCCGGAGGCCGAGAGGAGAGGAGCGGTCACGCGCGCCTGCGGGCCCTTCCCGCCACGACTCCCGCGAGGAAGAGGACGGTGCCGAGGAGGATGATCGCGGCGCCCGACGGGACGTCGAACGCGACGGAGAGGAGGAGCCCGCCGACGACCATCACGAGGGCCGCCGCGATCGACCCCGCGAGGAAGCCGGGCCAGCGCGAGGCGAGCGGGCGGGCGACGGCGCCGGGGAGGACGAGGAGCGCCGAGACGAGGAGGATGCCGACGACCTTCAGCGCCACGACGACCGTGAGCGCGAGGAGGACGAGGACGAGGAGCCGCATCCGCGCGACGTTCACGCCCGCCGCGAAGGCGCCGTCCTCGTCGATCGAGGCGAGGAGGAGCGGCCGGAAGAAGAGGGCGAGGAGGACGAGGACGAGCGCCGAGGCGGAGACGAGGGCGAGGAGGTCCTTCGGGTCGACCGTCAGGATGTTCCCGAACATCAGCCCGAAGAGGTCGACGTTCGTCTCGAGGAAGCTGATCGCCACGACGCCGACGGCCATCGCCGCGACGGTGAAGACGCCGACCGCCGTGTCCTCGGTCAGGTCCCCCTCGTCGGACGCCTTCGCCGTCGCGAGGGCGACGCCGAGCGCCGCGAGGAGCGCGCCGAGGCCGGGCGGGGCCCCGACGAGCGCGGCGAGCGCGACGCCTCCGAAGGCGCCGTGGGAGACCCCGGAGCCGACGAACGCGAGGCGCCGGAGGACGACGAAGAAGGAGAGCGCGCCGCAGACGAGGGCGACGACGAAGCCCGCCGCGAGCGCCCGCTGGAAGAACGGGAAGCCGAGGAACTCGATCACGAGTGCGTCTCCTCGACGAGGCGGCCGTCGATCCGGAAGACGGAGTCGGCGCCCCCCATCGCGGCGGCGTCGTGGGTGACGTAGACGATCGTCCGCCCCGCGGCGACCTCCTGGGCGACGAGCCGCCGGAGGGTCTTCATCCCCTCGGCGTCGAGGGCCGTGTCGGGCTCGTCGAGGAGGAGGACGCCGGGCGTCCCCGCGATCGCCCGGGCGAGGAGGACACGCTGCCTCTGGCCTCCCGAGAGGCGCCCGACGGGGCGCGTCGCGAGCTCGTCCGCGAGGCCGGCCCTCTCGAGGGCCCGGCGCGCCTCGGCTTCGACGGCCCGCGACATCCCGAGCCCCGGTCCCGGCGCGAGCGCGAGGCCGACGAGGTCGAGGCCCGTGACGGGCGCCTGGGGCGAGAGGGTCGAGCGCTGGGGGAGGTAGCCGATCCGCGGCCGCGGGATCGCCTTCCCCTCCGCGTCGAGGAAGGAGACGCTTCCTTCCTCGGGCTTCAGGAGCCCGACGAGGACGCGCGCGAGCGTCGTCTTCCCCCCGCCGTTCGGCCCGACGAGCGCCGTCCGCCGGCCGGCCGGGATCGTGAACGTCGCCCCCGAGACGGCCGGTCTGCCGCCGAACGAGACCGTGACGCCGTCGAAGCGGACGGCGACGCTCACTTCCCCGCCTCCGGCGCCGCGCGGAGCCCCCTCGAGAAGGCGTCGGCGTTGAAGCGCATCAGCTCAGGATACGTCTCTCTCCCGGGAACGCCACCGATCGGGTCGACGAGCGTCAGCTCGAGGCCCGCCTCCCGGGCGATGACCCGCGCCGCCGCGGGGGGGAACTGCGGCTCGGTGAAAAGCCGCCCGAGGCCGCCGCGGCGCCCTTCGTCGACGAGCTCCTTCAGCTCCTTCGGCGACGGCTCGCGGCCCGGCACGGGCTCGATCGAGGCGGCCTCGACGAGGCCGTAGCGGTCGGCGAAGTAGACCCATGCCCGGTGGGCGGAGACGAAGCGCTTCCCCCGGAGCGGCGCGAGGGTCGCCGCGATCTCGCGATCGAGGGCGAGGTAGCCCGCGGCCGTCTCGCGCGCCCGCCGCCGGTAGCCCTCGACGCCCGCCGGGTCGACCGCCGCGAGAGCCTCGGCGATCGGGCCGAGGGCCTTCGCGGCGAGGACGGGCGAGAGCCACCAGTGGGGGTCCTCTCCGAGGATCCCGTGGGCGTGCCCCTCGTGGCCCGAGCCGTGCGCGTCCGCGCCGGCCGCGGCGTGCTCGTCGGCGTCGTGAGCGTCGCCCCCGCCGTGCGCGGAGGCCTCCTTCTCCGGCCCGATCCCGATCGAGCCCGCCGAGTCGAGGATGCGGGCGTGCGAGGCGCAGGCGGCGAGGGCCCGCCTCATCCAGTCGTCGTACCCCGCCCCGGCGACGACGACGAGCTCCGCGTCGACGAGCTTGCGGAGGTCGGACGGCGCCGGCTCGAAGACGTGCGGCGAGGTGCCGGGAGGGATGACGGACCGGACCGTCCAGCCCGGCCCGGCCACGCTCCGGACGAGGTCGGCGAGGGGGGCGATCGTCGCGACGGCCACGGGACTCCGGCCGCCGGGCCGCGGCGCCGGCCCGGCGCAGCCCGGGAGCGCCGCCGCGGCGAGGAGGGGAAGCCCGGCGAGGAGGAGCCGGCGCCTCACGCGGCCTCCGGTGGCGCTTGACCGGGGCCGCGGGAGGAGAACATCCTTCGCGGCGAGGAGGAGCCGTGGACCACCGGAACGACCATCCCCACGAGCACGGTCCGGGTTGCGGTCATCAGGCCGTCCGTCATGGCGATCACGCGGATTATCTCCATGACGGCCACCTCCATTCACCGGACGACGACGGGGTGAAGGAGCACGTCCTCGCCGTGGACCAGTGCCACCCGGACTGCTGCGCTCCCGTCGAGTGCGCCGCGAAGCACCGGCCCGGCTGCGGCCACCCGCCCGTCCCGCACGGAGACCACGTCGACTACCTCGTCGACGGCGCGCTCCACCACCT
>JBDIBE010000419.1:0-3134 GCA_039812785.1 Thermoanaerobaculia bacterium
TCCGCTTGCCGCGGGGGCGCGTCCTTCCTATGCTGAGACGTGGCTCGAGACCGGACGGGGCGTGCGGCGCGAGGCGGCCGGGCCGCGGCGCTCCTCGGGCTGCTCGCATGGGCCGCGCCGGCGGCCGCGCTCGACCCGTCCCGCCCGCCCGACTCCTACGCCCGGACGGTGTGGCGCGACGACCTGCCGCAGGCGACGGTGCAGGCCCTCGCGCAGACGACCGACGGCTACCTCTGGCTCGGGACGTGGAACGGCCTCGTGAGGTTCGACGGGCACGACTTCCGGGTCGTGGCGCCGCCGTCGGCCCCGGGGCTGACGGGCGCGGCGATCCTGACGCTCGCGGCCGACCCGAAGGGAGGGCTCTGGGTCGGCACGCTCCGGGCGGGGCTCTTCCACCTCGAGGGGGACGAGGTCCGCTCCTGGGGCCGCGGGGAGGGGCTCGCCTCGGAGCAGGTGCAGCGGCTCCTCGTCGACCGCGCGGGGGCGCTCTGGATCGGCGCGCCCGGCGGCGTGCAGCGGCTGCGCGAGGGGAAGCTCGAGACGTTCCGGGAGGAGGCGGGGTTCGGGAGGGAGACCGTCTACGCGCTCGCCGAGGCGCCCGACGGGACGATCTGGGCGGGGAGCGCGGGGCTCAGGGCGTTCCGCGGCGGGCGGTGGGAGCGCGTCTGCGTGGGGAAGCCGGGCGAGTACCGCCCGGTGACGCGGATCGTCGCGACGGCCGACGGGGTCGTCTGGGCCGGCGGCTACGAGGGGGTCTCGAGGCTCGAGCCGGGCGGCGACCGCGCCGTGCCGGCGGCCGGCGCGCCGTTCTCGTCGTCCGTCCTCGCCCTCGCGGTCGACTCGGCGGGAAGCCTCTGGGTCGGGACGGAAGGGGACGGGCTCGCGAGGTATCGAGACGGGCGCTGGGAGACGCTCCGGTCGAACCAGGTCGGACGGACGACCGACATGGTCGTCTCGCTCGTCGAGGACCGCGAGAAGAACCTCTGGGTCGGGACGCGCGGGGGCCTCGTGCGACTGAAGGAGGGCTCGTTCCGCGCGTTCGGCGTCGAGCAGGGGCTCGAGGGCGAGTTCGTGCGGACGGTCTGGGAGGACGGCTCGGGGCGGATCTGGGCCGCGGCCGACGGCGGCGGGCTGCACCTCCTCGAGGGGGATCGCGTCGTCCCCGTCGGGGCGAAGTACGGGATCCCGAGCACGCGGATCCGCTCGATCGGCGGCGACACGGAGGGCGGGATCTGGATCGGGACGGGAGACGTGGGGGTCGCGAGGATCCACGGCGGGAGGACGACGAGCTACGGGAAGGCCGACGGCCTCGTCGACCCGCGCGTGAGGACGATCCTCGGGACGCCCGACGGCGCCGTCTGGGTGGGGACGACGCAGGGCCTCGCCTGCTTCCGCGACGGGAGGTTCCAGCCGCAGGACGACTTCACGAGGGCCGCCGGGGGCGTGAACGCGCTCCTCTTCACGCGCGGCGGGGCGCTCGTCGCCGGCAGCGCGACGCGCGGGGTCCTCCTGACGAAGGGGGGCGCGACGAAGGCGGTCACGGAGGCCGACGGCCTCCCCTCGAACGTCGTCTTCGCGCTCTACGAGGACCGCGACGAGGACGGCGCGATCTGGATCGGCACGGCGCTCGGGCTGAGCCTGTGGCGCGGCGGGAAGGTGACGACGTGGAGGTCGCCCGAGGCCTTCGCGGGCGACCAGGTCTTCTCCATCCGCGAGGACGCCGCCGGCTTCCTCTGGTTCAGCAACAACCTCGGCGTCTACCGCATCCCCCGCGCGCGGCTGCTCGCCGCGGCGGCCGACCCGGGCGCGCCGCTCCACAGGCTGGCGTTCGGGCTGGCCGACGGCCTCCCGAGCCGCCAGTGCAACGGGACGAGCGAGCCGGCGGTGGCGCAGGCGCGCGACGGGAGGCTCTGGTACCCGACCGCGCGCGGCCTCGCCGTCGTCGACCCGAGGCGCCTCGTGCGCAACGCGACGCCGCCGCCGGTCGTCCTCCAGCGGGTCCTCGTGGACGGCGCGGAGGCCGCGGCGGAGAGGGGCGCCGTCCTCCCGCCCGGGAGCCGGAACCTCGAGATCGACTTCGCGGCGCTCTCGCTCTCGACGCCGGAGCGCGTCGTCTACCGGACGAGGCTCGCGGGGCTCGACGACGCGTGGCGCGAGTCGGACCGGCGCTACGTCGAGTACACGACGCTGCCGCCGGGGAGGTACACGTTCGAGGTGACGGCGCAGAACGGCGACGGGGCATGGGCGGCCGAGCCGACGCGGCTCGAGGTGCGCGTCGAGGCGTCGCTCGCGGAGCGGCCGGCGTTCTGGGCGGCTCTCTTCGTCCTCGTCGCCGTCGCGACGTCGGCCGGGTATCGCTGGAGGGTGAGGTCGCTCGCGGCGGCGAAGGAGGCGGCCGAGGCCGCGAGCCGGGCCAAGAGCGCCTTCCTCGCGAACATGTCGCACGAGATCCGGACGCCGCTGAACGCCGTCCTCGGCTTCTCGCAGCTGCTCCTCGGCGACCGGAGCCTGACGGCGCGCCAGCGCGGGCAGCTGGAGACGATCTCGCGGAGCGGCGAGCACCTGCTGCGGCTGCTGAACGACGTCCTCGAGATGTCGAAGATCGAGGCGAGCCGCGCGGCCGTGAGCGCGGCCGAGACGGACCTCCGCCGCCTCCTCCAGGACCTCGAGGCGATGTTCCGGATCCGGGCCGAGTCGAAGGAGATCGCGTTCTCCCTCGAGCAGGCGCCGGGCCTGCCGCGGGCCGTCGTGACGGACGAGGCGAAGCTCCGGCAGATCCTCGTGAACCTCGTCGGCAACGCGGTGAAGTTCACGGCGGCGGGGGGCGTCGTCCTGCGGGCGCGGTCGGAGGCGGGCGAGGCGGGCGCCGTCCGCCTCGTCTTCGACGTGGAGGACACGGGCCCGGGGATGACGGAGGAGGAGGTCCGCGGGCTCTTCCGGCCGTTCGAGCAGGCGCGCTCGGGCCGGGAGGCGGGCGAGGGGACGGGCCTCGGCCTCGCCATCAGCCAGTCGTTCGCGCGGCTCCTCGGGGGCGCGATCTCGGTGAGGAGCGCGCCGGGGGCGGGGAGCGTCTTCACGCTCGTCCTGCCGGCCGCCGCGGCGGCGGGGCGCGAGGGCGCGCACGAGACGGCCCG
>JBDIBE010000420.1:0-3133 GCA_039812785.1 Thermoanaerobaculia bacterium
GGCCGCCGGGCGCGCCCCCGGACCCGGAACGGCCGCCCGGCGAGCCGCGCGTGCGCGGCCTCCCATGCCTCCTCCTCGAGCAGGCGGGCCGGGTCGCCGCCCGGGCGTGCGAGCTGCTCCAGGTGGGCGAGCTCGTGAAGGAGGACGAGGCGACGCTCGTGCTCCGGGAGAAGGCGAAGGGAGGAATGGAGGAGGACGACGCCGGGCGCCTCGGCCCGTGCGAGAGCGCCTTCCCCGGCGAGGAGCGTGTCGACGGCGGAGCCGACGCGGAGGACTGGCGAGAGCGTCATGGTGTCCGGCCTCCCGTGTTGCGATCTTGTCTCATGTTACTGCCGGGGGGCGTCGACTCGGGAGGAGGGCTTTCGCATCGTTCCCGGCGCCGTTCCCCCGCGCTCGGCCCCGATATGATTCGAGACCGCCATACCGTCCCACGCGCCGCGGCTCCGGCGCGGGAGAGCGAGGGTCCGAATGAAGGAGACCGTCTCGTTCCGGCTCAACGGCAGGCCCGTGAAGCTCGAGGTCGACGGCGACCGGTCGCTTCTCCGGGTCCTCCGGACCGATCTCGGGCTGACGGGGACGAAATACGGCTGCGGCGAGAGCCACTGCGGCGCCTGCACCGTCGTCGTCGGCCGCGAGGCCGTCCGCTCCTGCCAGCTCCCCGTGAGCGCCGTCCGCGGCAAGGACGTGACGACGATCGAGGGGCTGGAGCGGGACGGGAAGCTCCACCCGCTCCAGGAGGCCTTCGCCGACACGGGGGGGCTTCAGTGCGGCTTCTGCACGCCCGGGATGATCATGACGGCGTACGCGCTCCTCCTGAAGACGCCGAGGCCGAGCCGGGACGGGATCGTCGCCGCGATGGACGGCAACCTCTGTCGCTGCGCGGCCCACCAGAGGATCGTCGAGGCGATCGAGAGCGCGTCGAGGCAGGGAGGAGGCGCCGCATGAGCGACGTGCGCGCCTCCGCCGCTCCGCCCCGCGAGGAGGGGATCGACCGCCGGGACTTCGCCCGCCTCCTCGGAGGGGGGATCGTCGTCCTCTTCTGCACCGACCTCTCGGACCTCCTCGCCCAGGAGAGCCGGACCCGCGGCTACCCGGCCGATTTCAACGCGTACCTCCGGATCGCCGCCGACGGGCGCGTCACCGTCTGGTCGGGGAAGATCGAGATGGGGCAGGGGGTCGTCACGTCGCTCGCGCAGATGGCGGCCGACGAGCTCGAGGTGCCGCTCGACGCGATCGACATGGTCCTCGGCGACACGGCCGTCTGCCCGTGGGACGCGGGGACGTGGGGCTCGATGTCGACCCGCTTCTTCGGCCCGGCGCTCCGGGCCGCCGCGGCCGAGGCGAAGGAGGTCCTCGTCGAGCTCGCCGTCGAGCGCCTCGGCGCGCCGAAGGAGGCGCTCACCGCGCGCGACGGGGCCGTCTTCCGGACGGCGGACCCGAAGGCGCGGGTGACGTACGGCGCGCTCGCGAACGGGCGAAGGATCGTGAGGACGCTCGACGGGAAGGCCGCGACGAAGGCCGTCGCCCAGTTCCGCGTCATGGGGAAGGCCGAGAGGCGGAGGGACGCGCGCGCGAAGGTGACGGGGAAGGCGCTCTACGCGGGCGACGTCCGCCTGCCGGGCTTGCTCGCCGCGCGGATCCTCCGCCCCCCGGCGCACGGCGCCTCGCGGAAGAGCCTCGACACCTCGGCCGCCGCGCGCCTTCCCGGGGTCCTCGTCCACGCGGAAGGGGACTTCGTCGCCGTCCTCCACGCCGACCCCGACGTCGCGGACGACGCACTCCGCCTCGTGAAGGCGGAGTGGGACGTCCCGCCGCCCCCCTTCGACGACCGGAGCGTCTTCGAGCACCTCGTCGCGGCCGGGGGCGAGGGCGTCGAGAGCGAGAAGTGGGGCGACCTCGCGGAGGGGGAGAAGGCCTCCGTCCGCCTCTTCGAGGCCGAGTATCGCAACGGCTACGGCGCGCACGCCCCGATGGAGACGCACACCGCCGTCGCGCGGTTCGAGGACGGCGTGATGACCGTGTGGGCCTCGACGCAGTCCCCGTTCGGCAACCAGCAGCAGGTCGCGCAGGCGCTCGGCCTCCCGAAGGAGAAGGTCCGGATCGTCACGCCGTTCGTCGGCGGGGGCTTCGGCGGCAAGAGCAGCGCCCCGCAGGTCGTCGAGGCGGCGCGCCTCGCGAAGGCCGTCGGCAGGCCCGTCCAGGTCGCCTGGACGCGGGAGGAGGAGTTCTTCCTCGACACGTTCCGCCCCGCGGCCGTCGTGAGAATCAAGTCCGGCCTCGACGCGGAGGGGAAGGTCTGCCTCTGGGACTACCGGGTCTGGGCGGCGGGGACGCGAAGCGCCGAGCCGTTCTACGACGTCCCGCACCACCGTATCCGCGCGTACGGCCGATGGGGGAGCGACACGCCGAAGATGCACCTCTTCGCGACCGGGCCGTGGCGCGCGCCGGGTGCGAACGTCAACGTCTTCGCGCGCGAGTCGATGTTCGACACGATGGCCGCGGCGGCGAAGGCCGACCCGCTCGACTTCCGCCTTCGGAACACCTCCGACCCGCGGATGCGCGGCGTCCTCGAGGCGGCCGCGAAGGCCGCGGGCTGGAGGAAGGGGGTCGGGCCGACGGGGCGCGGCGTCGGCATCGCCTGCGGCATCGACGCCGGGACGTACGTCGCCCTCGTCGCCGAGGTGAAGGTCGACGCGGCGACGGGAGACGTGCGCGTCGTCCGGGCCGTCGCCGCGCAGGACATGGGGATCGTCGTCAACCCCGACGGTGCGAGGATGCAGATGGAGGGGTGCATCGCGATGGGCCTCGGCTACGCGCTGACGGAGGAGGTCCGCTTCGAGGGCGGGCGGATCCTGACCCGGAGCCTCGGCACCTACGAGATCCCGCGCTTCTCGCAGATGCCGAGGATCGAGACCGTCCTCGTGAAGAACGACGGCCTCGCCCCCCAGGGAGGCGGCGAGCCGGCGCTCGTCCCGGTCGGCGCCGCGATCGCGAACGCCGTCTTCGACGCGACGGGCGCCCGCCTCCTCGAGATGCCGATGACCCCGGCGCGGGTCAGGGAGGCGATCGCCGCCGCGCAGGCGTGACCGGGGCCCGTTCACGGGGTCAGGCGGGCAATCGTTTATGGTTGAAA
>JBDIBE010000421.1:0-3102 GCA_039812785.1 Thermoanaerobaculia bacterium
GGCGCTGTCGCCGCTCCCGGTCCCTTCGCGCCTCCCCGGCGGCGACGGCCTCGAGCAGCTCCTTCCGTCGTACGCCGTCGGAGACGGAGCCGGCCGCGAAGCGCGCGAAGCCGAGGTCGTCGCGGCGGAGCGCCTCTTCCGCCAGCCTCTGAGTCGCGGCGTCCTCGACGGCGGCGACGTCGGCGTCGTCGGGCGCGAGCAGGCGGGCGCGCTCGAGCTCGGCGCGGACCCGGGGCAGGTCGGCGTAGAGCCCGTCGTCGGTCCTCTCGAGCGCCGGGCGCGCGGCCTCGACGATCCTCCGGGCCTCCTGGCGGCGCGTGGCCCCGCTGACGATCGCCTCGAGGCGCTCGAGGAACTCGAGCGCCGTCTGCGGCCGCTCCTCGGGCTTCGGCGCGAGCGCGGCCCGCGCGAGGTCGAGGAGCTCGGCCGGAGGGCGCCGCCTCGGCGAGGGGGGCGTCAGCTCGCCCTTGCCGGCCATGACGTAGATCTCGGTCAGCCCGGCCCCCTCGTGGGGTCGCACGCCGGCGGCGAGGTACCAGAGGATGCCGCCGAGGAGGTAGACGTCGGTCCAGGGGCCGAGGCGCGTCGGGTCCTTCGTCGTCTGCTCCGGCGCCATGTAGGAGGGGGTGCCGGCCGGGTTGTCGGCCGTCGAGACGGGGGGCGCGATCCAGTCCCCCTGCGGCGAGGGGCCGAACGAGGCGGCGAGCCCCCAGTCGAGGAGCGTCACCTCGCCGAAGCTCCCGAGGACGACCTGCGCCGGCTTGAGGTCGCGGTGGATCACCCCCTGGCCGTGCGCGAAGGCGACGGCGCGGGAGACGGCGACGAGGACCCCGAGGTGACGCGCGAGGAAGTCCGCCTCGGCGAGCGCGGCGCGGTCCGACTCGATCACGTCGCTCCAGGGGCGCCCCTCGAGCTTCTTCATCACGAGGAGCGGCGCCCCCTCGTCGGTCTCCTTCAGGTCGTGGACCGGGACGATGTTCGGGTGCTCGAGCCGCGCGGCCGTCACCGCCTCGCGGACGAAGCTCTCCTTCTGCCACTCCGAGTCGGCCGCCGTCCGGCCCGCGCCGGACGCTCCGAGGAGGCGCTTCACCGCGATCGTCCGGTTCAGCGAGACCTGCACCGCCTCCCAGATCTCCCCCTGCCCCCCGCGCCCGATCGTCCGGCGCGGTGTCAGCTCACGGTGGCCCCACGTGAGAGGCGTGAGCGCCTCGAGGAAGGGGGGGACGGTGACCCGCCCGGTGCCTCCTCCGGGAGGCGGGGGCGGCGGCTCCTGCGGGGCGGCGCGGCCGGCCTCGGAGAAGAGGATCTCGAAGCTCGAGACGACGGGGCGGGAGGAGAAGGTCGCGTCGGGGTCGGGACGCGCCCCGGGCCGCTCGGCGCTCGGCAGCGTCGCGTCGTCGTCCTTCTGCATCGTGCCGGGAAGCATGGCTCCCGCGGGACGCCACGGCAAGCGGCCCGGTCGGGAGGCCCGCAGAAGGAAAGAGCCCCCGCGGCCGGACGCCGCGGGGGCCCTGCGATCCTTCGCGGACGAGGCGCGGGCTACTTCGCCTCGGCGCCCTTCCCCTTCAGGTACCTGTCGAACCAGAGGACGGCGTGCCCCGTCTGCAGGACGCGGTTCTCGCGCTTCTGCGCGCCGTGCCCCTCGTCGGGGAAGATGATCAGCCCCGTCGGGACTCCCTTCTTCGTCGCCGCGTCGTACATCTGGAGCGCCTCGCCGACCGGGACGCGCGGGTCCGAGGCGCCCTGGATGAGGAGGAGCGGCGCGGCGAGCTGGTCGATGTACGTCGTCGCCGAGAGCTTCCCGAGGGCGTCCCTGTCCTTCTCGAGGTCGCCGTACTCGGAGGCGCGGAGGATCCGCCGGTACGGTGCGGTGTTCTGGAGGAACGTCACGAGGCTCGAGATGCCGACGATCGAGACGCCCGCGTCGTAGGCGCCCGCGAAGCGCGTCATCGCCATCAGGACGGAGTAGCCGCCGTAGCTGCCGCCGAGGACGCCGACCTTCGGCGCCTTCCCGTTCGCGGCGAAGGCCGTACGGGCCCACTTCGCGGCGTCCTCGATGTCGGTAATCACGTCGAGACGCTTCGGGCCGTTGTCGGCGTCGAGCCAGCTCTTGCCGTAGCCGTCGCTCCCGCGGACGTTCGGCTCGACGAGGACGTACCCCTCGTCGACCCAGAGCTGCGCCATCGGCGAGAAGCCGGGCGTCGCCTGCCCCTCGGGGCCCCCGTGGAACTGGACGACGACGGGGCAGGGGGCCGGGTCGCAGCTCTTCGGGCGTCTCACGAAGGCGGGGATCTTCGTCCCGTCGCGCGCCGGGTAGTGCTCGAGCGTCGCGACCGCGAACGACGTCGTGTCGACCTCGGGGGCGCTCGGGACGACCCACCGGGTCAGCCTCTTCGCCGTCCAGTCCCAGACCCAGCTCTGGGCCGGCGCCGTCGCCGTGCCGATCGAGAAGACGGTGAAGCGGCCGTCGGGCGAGGTGGAGCCGAAGGAGTACTGATCGGCGACGGGAAGCTTCGGCATCTCGACCGGCTTCCACGTCTTCGCGTCGAGGACGTGGACCTTCGAGTAGCCCCCCTCGTTGACGGTGTAGAAGGCGCGCGTCTTCCGGTCGTCCAGGCCGGCCCGGTCGACGTCCCAGCGGATCTCCGGGGTGATCGGGGTCCACCGCCCTCCCTCGTGGAGATAGCCGCGCCGGAACTCGCCGAACTCCGGCGTCACGACGAGGAGCTGGCCTTCCTTCGGACCGTACTCCGCGTCGAAGCGGCCGGGCTTCTCGGTGCCGAGGAGAGGCGTCTTCGTCTTCTTCGCCGGGTCCCACTCCCAGTACTCGCGCGTCATCGAGCCGGTCGCCTTGACGAGGAGGAGCCGGCCGTCGCGACGGTGGTCGGCGACGAACCAGAGGCCGGGCTCGTCGAAGACGGTCTCCTTCTTCCCGGTGGCGAGCTCGTAGCGGTAGATCGCGTAGGCGTTCGGCTTCACGTCGTTCGAGCGGAAGTAGAGCCACTTCCCGTCCTCGCTGACGAAGGAGAACGCCGTCTGGACCTTCGGGAGGTGCTGGACGGCCTTCATCGGGCCGCCGTCGGCGGGCATCAGGTAGAGGCC
>JBDIBE010000422.1:0-3093 GCA_039812785.1 Thermoanaerobaculia bacterium
GAGCGCCGAGGCGAGGAGCTCGCGGCGCGTTCTCACGCCGGCCCCGTCAGTGGAACGGCCCCTCGTGGAAGACCTGGCCGGTGAAGACCGAGAAGGTCGCGCCGGTCCTCCAGTCGCCCCGCGAGAGCCCCGCCTTGAGCGCGAGGTGGTCGAGCGTCTCCTCGAGCGCCCACTTCTGCTCGACGGCGACCTGCGGGAGGAAGAGGGCGCGCCGGCCCCCCTTCTCGAGGACGATCCCGTGCGTCCCGATCCGGATCTGATTCCACGAGCCGATCGGGACGATCGGCGAAAGGGCGGTCACCTCGACGGAGAGGCGCGGCAGCTCGCGCGCCTCGACCTCGGGAAAGCGCGGGTCGTCGAGCGCCGCGTCGAGGGCCGACTTCACGACGGCGAGGTCGAGCGGGTACGTCGGCACGACCTGCCCGATGCAGCCGCGCAGGTCGCCCACGCGGGCGATCTCGAGCGGGTCGGTGTTCTTCAGCGTCACGAAGACGGCCTGGAGCCTCCCCGCCTCGGGCGCGTCGGCGAGGTCGCGGAGGGCCTCGGAGAGCCGCTTCGGGTCGCTCCCGAGCTCGGCCTCGAGGGCGCCCCGCGCCACGCGGACGAGCGTCTTCCCGAGCGGCTCGGGGAGCGGCGGGGCGTCGGCCGGGACCGCCGTCATCCGCGGGGGCGAGGTGAGCGGCGCGCCCCCCATGTCGCCGTCGCGCGCGAAGGCGACGGCGGCGTAGTCGACGGAGCCGTCGTCCCGTACCCCCGGCATCTCGCCCGAGGCCCAGTGGGCGAGGAGCGTCGCCTTCGCCCCCGGCGCGATGCGCGCGAGGAGCTCGAGCATCGTCGCGAGCCCGTTCCGGCCGCAGATCGTCCCCTCCTTCGCCGCGAGGAAGTCCCGGAAGCCCTTCGCGTCGAGCTTCGAAAGGAGCGCGAGCGCCTCGTCGTCGAGCGCGCGGATCTTCGCGTGCGCCCCCGGCGTCGGCCCGAACGGCGCGTACTCGAACCGCGGCCCGTAGTGCGTGAAGTCCGAGGAGAAGACGTAGAGCGTCCGGCCGTCGTCGAGCTTCGCGAGCCGCGCCGCGAAGGCCTCCTGCTCCTCCGCGCCGACCCGCCCGACGAGGACCGGGACGAGGGAGAAGCTCCCGATCGTGGCCTGAAGGAAGGGCAGCTCGATCTCGACGGCGTGCTCCGGCCCCGTCACCCCGGAGACGACGCGGGCGAGGCCGGAGCCCTGGAGGAGCTCGAAGGCCGCGCGGTCGAGCGGGATCTCCCCGAGGGGCGTCCGATAGGCCGCCGCGTCGTCGAGGGCGTAGCCCGCGAACGCGCCGTAGTGCGACGGCGCGACGACGACGACGCGCGAGAACGACCCGGGGCCGAGGAGCCGGAAGGCGGACGCCGCGACGGCGCCCGAGTACGCCCACCCCGCGTGGGGAACGACGAGGGCGACCGGCCGTCGCGCGGGCCGCGGGGCCGCGGACGCCTGCCGGGCGAGGTTCCAGGCCGTCGCGCGGAGGATCGCGGGAGAGGCGGGGTACCACGTTCCCGCAAGGGCGGACGGCCGGACGGCCCCCTTTGCCGCCGCCCACGCTCCGCCCGAAAGGCCCGTCACGAGAGGGCCTCCCACGAGGAGCGCGAGCGTCGCGAGACGCGCACGGCGGATCACCCTTCCCTCTTTCGGCCCTCCCTCGGGAGGGCCTCCTTACAGTTTAGGGCCGCGAAACGCCCTCCGTCAGGGGGCGAGGAGCCCCACCCCCTCGTTCGCCGCCTTCTCCCGGAAGGCGGCCACGTCCTTGCCGAAGAACGCCTCGAGGTCGCCGAGGTACGCCTCGAGCCGCTTCTCCGCCGCGTCGAGGCGGGCGAGGTGCGTCGGGCTCGGCGGGGCCCACGACGACGTGAGGCTCCCCGTCGCCTGCTGGAGGTCGCTCGCAATCCGCCCCGGCCCGACGATCCCGGGCTCCTCGGGGGGCGTCCAGAGGAGGCTCTCCTTCTCGGTGAGCGCCTTCTTCAGCGCCGCGGCCTCCTTCGCGAGCGGCGTGTCGTTCGCCTTCTTCCGCTCGGCCGGGTCGCGCAGCTCCTCGTTCTTCCGCTTCAGCCTCTCCTCCACGGCCGTCACGTCGTCGCGCGTCCGCCGGATCCTCACAGCCGCCTCGGCGGCCTTCTCCTGGAGCGCGCCGGCCCGCTCGATCGCCTCCCACCGCCTCGCCCAGTCGGCCGCGCCGTTCTTCGAGCGCGGGTCGGCGAGGACCGTCACCTTCGCGCCGGCCGTCGCGTCCTTGTACTTCAGCGTCACCGTGTACTCGCCGGGAGGGACCTCGGGGCCGGAGGAGGCCCATTCCGGCAGCGGCCCCGCGTCGGCCGAGCGCGGGAAGCGGCGCCACGCGTCGCGCGCGAGGTCCCACGTCGCCCGCTGCACTCCCTGGCGCGCCGGCGCCTCGAGCACGCGGACGAGCTTCCCCGCGGCGTCCGTCACGCGGATCGAGACCTTCGGCCGTGACGGGTCGCCGCCTTCCTCGCCGCCTCGCCCCCGGCGCGCCGGCGGCTCCTCCTCGCCCGCCGCCGGGAGCCCCGGCGCGTTCAGCGAGAAGGTCAGGAGCGCCCCGTAGGGGCGCGACGTCCCGGCGAAGTCGGCGGCGCCCGCGCCGCCGGTGCCGTCCTGGGCGTTCTGCCAGTACTGCCGCGCGGGCGGCGGCGTGAAGAGCGCGAGCGGCTTGCCGAGCGCCTCCTCGGTCATCTCGCGGAAGGGCGTCAGGTCGTCGAGCACGAAGAGCGCCCGGCCGTGCGTCGCGATGACGAGGTCGCCCTCCCTCGGGTGGATCGCCAGGTCCATGACGGAGGCCGTCGGGATCGTTTTTCCGAGGTGCAGCCAGCCCTTCCCGCCGTCGAGCGAGACGTAGAGGCCGGTCTCCGTGCCGAGGAAGAGGAGCTCCTTCTTCACGGGGTCCTGGACGATCGCGAGGGCGTATCCCTTCACGGCCGGCGTCACGAGGCTCCGCCACGTCTGTCCGTAGTCGTCCGTCCGGTAGACGTACGGCGCGAAGTCGCCCCAGCGGTGGTCGTCGAGGACGGCGAAGGCCGTCGCCGCGTCGTGCCGCGACGGCTCGA
>JBDIBE010000423.1:0-3087 GCA_039812785.1 Thermoanaerobaculia bacterium
GCGCCGATCCGCTCGCGGACGATCCGGGCGAGCTCGACACGGGCCCGGTTGAGGCGGGACTTGACGGTGCCGTCGGGGAGGCCGAGGAGGTCGGCGATCTCGCGGTAGTCGAGACCGTCGAGGTCCCTCATCTGGACGACCTCGGCGAGCTCGTCGGGGAGCTGGGCGAGGGCGTCGAGGAGCATCCGGAGGCGCTCGCGCCGCACGGCGTCGGCCGAGGGGTCGTCCGAGCCCGGGAGGAGGCTGACGAGGGCGTCGTCCGAGACGAACTGGAAGCCCTTCTCGCGCCGGCGCTTGCGGAAGTGGTCGATGGAGAGGTTTCGCGAGAGCGTGGCGATCCAGGCGAGGAGCGACGCTTCGGTCGGCTCGTAGCGGTCGAGGTTCTCCCAGACCTTGAGGAAGCAGTCCTGCGTCAGCTCTTCGGCCTCGGCCCGGTCGTAGGTCCGGTGGTAGGCGATCCGGTAGACCTTGGCGGAATAGCGCTCGACGAGCTCCTTCCACGCCCCGTCGTCGCCGTTCAGGCATCGGGCGACGAGGTCGGCGTCGGGATGGGGGGCGTTCGCCATGCGTCTCCTCGTACGGTAGGAACGGACGGAAGGGCCGGGAGGTTCCGGCGCGAGTCTATAATTCACCCCCCCGCGAATCGCGTCGAGGAGGAGGCCGGATGCTGCGCGTTCCCAGACCGAAGACGACGTATCTCCTTGCGATGCTGGCGCTTCTCCTCGCCTCGGCGACGGCCTCGGCCCAGGCCCCGCCGGCCCCGGAGTGGAAGCTGTTCCAGGAGTTCAGCTTCCTGGGCGGGTCGTGGTCCGGGCCGGCCGAGTCCGGAGGGCGGATCGGCGGGCGCGTCGTGACGCTCGCGGCCGAAGTGGACGGGGCGATGCTCCGGTACCGGGCGACCACCTACTTCCCGGCCAAGGACACCCTCCCCGAGCTGCGGACGGAGGAGATCGGTCACATCGTCTACGACAGCGCGAAGGGGAAGTACGTCGCCCTCGTCGTCTTCTCGACGAAGGCCTGGGGCATCTACGACGCCGAGGTCCGCCCCGACGGCTCCATCATCTTCGTTTCCAGGGAGATGGCGAACCTCGAGGCCGGGACGCGCTCGCGCTGGAGCCTTCTCCGGAAGGCCGACGGGTCGATCGCGGAGTCGCTCGAGGTCGCCCCGCCGTCCCGCGACTTCGTCCCCTTCCTGACGGCCACCCTGGCGAAGAAGTAGGCCCCGGCCCCCGTCTGGTACCCTCCGCCTCCCCGCGTCCCCCGGCGCGGCGAAGGGAACCGTATGCCCGAGCTCCGCAACGTCGCCATCATCGCCCACGTCGACCACGGCAAGACGACGCTCGTCGACTGCCTCCTCCGGCAGTCGGGGACGTTCCGCGCCGGGGAGCACACGGAAGAGCGGGTGATGGACTCGAACGACCTCGAGCGCGAGCGCGGGATCACGATCCTCGCCAAGAACACCTCGATCCGCTACCGCGGCCGGAAGATCAACATCGTCGACACGCCGGGGCACAGCGACTTCGGCGGCGAGGTCGAGCGCGTCCTGAAGCTGGTCGACGCCGTCCTCCTCGTCGTCGACGCGGCCGACGGCCCGATGCCGCAGACGCGCTTCGTCCTCCGGAAGGCGCTCGAGCTCGGCCTTCGCCCCATCGTCACGGTGAACAAGGTCGACCGCCCCGAGGCGCGCCCCCACCAGGTGATCGACGAGGTCTTCGACCTGATGGTCGACCTCGGCGCGACGGACGCCCAGCTCGACTTCCCGATCGTCTACACCTCGGCCAAGCAGGGCTTCGCGCGCCGCGAGGTGGACCACGCCGACAACGACGTGCGGCCGCTCCTCGACGCGATCCTCGTCGAGGTGCCCGAGCCGGGCGGGGACGTCGAGGCGCCGCTCCAGATCCTCGTCGCCTCGCTCGACTACGACAACTACCTCGGCCGGCTCGCCATCGGGCGCGTCGTGAACGGCGTCGTGAAGTCGGGGCAGAACGTCGCCGTCTGCCGGCACGACGGGACGGTCGCGAAGGCGCGCGTGACGAAGCTGATGGTCTTCGAGGGGCTGAAGCGCGTCGAGGTCGCGGAGGCCGCGGCCGGGGAGATCGTCGTCCTCTCGGGCCTCGAGGAGGTGACGATCGGGGAGACCGTCGCCGACCCGGACGAGCCGGTCGCGCTCGACCCGATCGCCGTCGACGAACCGACGGTCTCCATGACGTTCCGCGTCAACGACTCGCCGTTCGCGGGCCTCGAGGGGAAGTACGTCACGAGCCGCAACATCTGGGACCGCCTCCAGAAGGAGCTCCGGACGAACGTCGCGCTCCGCGTCGAGCCGACGGACGGCCCCGACGCCTTCAAGGTCTCGGGCCGCGGCGAGCTTCACCTCGCGATCCTCATCGAGACGATGCGGCGCGAGGGCTTCGAGCTCGGGCTCTCGCGCCCCGAGGTCATCACGCGCGAGATCGACGGCGTGACGTGCGAGCCGACGGAGCAGCTCGTCGTCGACGTCCCGGAGGAGTTCGTCGGGACGGTCATCGAGAAGGTCGGCCGGCGGCGCGGAGAGATGACGGCGCTCGTCAACAACGGCACGGGGCGCGCGCGGATCGAGTTCAAGGTGCCGACGCGCGGCCTCTTCGGCTACCGCAACGAGTTCCTCACCGACACGAAGGGAGAGGGGATCCTCCACCACGTCTTCGCCGGCTACGAGCCGTGGAAGGGCGAAGTCGAGACGCGCCGCACCGGCGCCCTCATCTGCAAGGAGGCGGGAGACACGACCGCCTACGCGATCGAGCGGCTCGAGGAGCGCTCCGTCTTCTTCTTCGGCCCGGGCGTCGCCTGCTACCCCGGGATGATCGTCGGCGAGAACGCCCGCGAGAACGACATGATCGTCAACCCGTGCGTCAAGAAGCACCTGACGAACATGCGCGCCTCCAACTCCGACATGGCGATCAAGCTCACCCCTCCCCGCGAGATGCCGCTCGAGGCCGCCATCGAGTGGATCGAGGACGACGAGCTCGTCGAGGTCACCCCCCGCTCCATCCGCCTCCGCAAGCGCGTCCTCGACCACTCCCAGCGCAAGGTGAAGAAGCCGACGAC
>JBDIBE010000424.1:0-3084 GCA_039812785.1 Thermoanaerobaculia bacterium
TGATCGGCGACTTCCGCACGGCGTCCCCTCCTTCCGCGGTCGTGGCGTCCGTCGTCCCGTCGGGCGACGTGACGGTCGTCGTGGCGCCCGTCGTGGTTCCGTCCTCCACCGGCGGCGCGCCGCCAGTGAGGATGAGGAAGATCAGGACCAGGATCTCCATGGCTCCTCCTTGCCGGCGCGGGGCGCCGGCGTTCGCTCGAATTCGGCTTCCCACCTTTCCTAGAGGGGAGTGACCCCCCCTCACAGGACCGCCCGTCGAAAAAAAATATTCCGGCACGGTCCAGTCGGCCCCCCCTCGGCCCCTCATGAGCCTGTAGGGGGATGCCTTGGACGGAAGTCCGTCCGCGGATCGGCGCCCCCGGAAGGGGGACCGCCATGGGAAACGGATCGGTGCAGCGGAGGGAGGCCCTCCGGCAGGAGTTCTTCCGGGGCCGCTCGTTCGTCGTGGCGTGCACCCCTTCGAAGGAGGAGCAGCGCCTCCTCGAGCGTGAGATCGAGGCCCGAGGAGGGACCGTCCATTCCTTCCTGAACGCCCTCACCGACGTCCTCGTCGTCGGCCCCGTCTCCGGGACCGAGAGCGGGGCGTACTGGGTCCGCGAGCAGGTCCGGCGAGGCGAGACCTATCGAGCTCGGTGGGGCGCCCTGGAGTTCGTCACCGAGAGGCAGCTGCGCATCGCGTTCGTCGAGGAGCCGCGCCCCTCGGGCTGAGGCACCCGCCTTTCCCTACCGGCCGTTCCTCAGCACCTCGAACCGGACCTCGTCGTCGCCGGGGAGACGGCCGCCCGCGCTCCGGTATAGGGCTCGCCGGAGGGCGAGGACGTTCACCCAGCGGTCGTCCGGGTCGCAGGCCATCGCCTTGGCGAGCGAGCGGGCGTAGGTCACGGGGACGCCCGAGGCGACCGTCGAGACGACGGAGACGACCTCCTCGACGACCGTCCGGAGCGCCGTGTCGGGCTTCTCGAACTTCAGGCGCACGCCGGTCAGCAGCTCGATCCCCGTCGCCGCGATCGCCCACTGGTCGGAGGCGGGCGTCGCATCGGCCCCCGCGACGAGCTCGGGGGCGATGTAGCCCGGAGTCCCCATCAGGACGCTCACCGACGAGATCGGGCCGCCGCTCTCCTCCCTGGCCTCGGCCTTCGTCTCGCGCGCGAGGCCGAAGTCGAGGAGCTTCAGCTGCGTCGCGCCCCCCGGGCCGCGCGTGAGGAAGAGGTTGTCGGGCTTCACGTCGCGGTGGACGAGGCCCGCGGCGTGCGCCGCCGCGAGGACGTCGAGCGCCCTGTCGAGCGCCCACGCCGTCTCGAGGAAGGGGACCGGCTTTCGGAGCGTCAGCTCGGTCCGGAGCGAGCCTCCCGAGAGGAGCTCCATCACGAGGAACGCCCCGCCGGGGCGGAGCTCGCCGTAGTCGTAGACGGCGACGGCGTTCGGATGGCCGAGGCGCGCGGTGAGGCGCGCCTCGCGGCGGAAGCGGGAGAGGGCCGTCCGGTCCGCGAGCTGCTCGGCCCGGATCACCTTCACCGCGGCGTCGCGGTTCCCGCGGATGTCCCGCGCGGCGTAGACGGTTCCCATTCCCCCTTCGCCGAGCCGGCGGTCGAGCCGATAGCGCCCGGCGAGGAGCCTCGGGACGGCCTGCGTCATCTTCACCGCGTGCCCGTCCGCGGTGCAGACGAGCTCGTCCTCGCCCGCCACCCGCCCGCAGAGCTCGCACTCGTAGAGCGCCCCGCCCCCCTCCTCCTGGAGGTGCCCGAGGACCTTCTCGCGGACGCGGCGGTCCTCGTCGACCTGCCGGGCGAGAGCCGCGCGCTCGAGCGCGAGAGCGACGTGCCCGGCCACGGTGCCGAGGATCTTCTGCTCCTCGGGGACGTAGGCCTCGCCGGAGCGCTTCTCGCCGAGGGCGACGAGCCCGAGCGGCTCTCCGTCGCCCGAGAAGAGAGGGAGCGCCGCGACGAATCCCGCGGCGCGCAGCTCGTTCGCGAGCTCCCCTTCGGCGTAGGGCGGGTCGCCGGCGTCGGCGGTCAGGGCGTGGAACGCGTTGCGCGACTCGGCCGGGTCGGCCATCGGGAGGAGGGCCGTCCGGTCGAGCTCGGGGACCTCCGCGAGCGCGCCCGTCGTCACGGGCCTCACCGCGGCCCCGGGCGCCTCGAGGGCGAAGACCCAGAAGGCCTGCCGGTCGGGGCGATGGGCCGCGGCGAGCCGGTGGAGCACGTCGCCCGCGAGGTCCTCGCCGGCGTCGCGCAGGTCGCCCACGACGTCGGCGACGAGCTGGGCGGGGTCGTACGCCGCCTGCCGGAACCTCCGGTCGAGGGCCGCCTGCGCCCGCCTGCGGAGCGGATCGAAGACGAGGAAGAGGAGCACGGCGACGAGCGCGGTCGTGAGCGTCCCCTGGAGGGCCGGGGAGAAGAGCGTCACCGCCGACGTCACGAGCGGAACGCCCGCGAGGAGGAGGACGACGAGCGTCCCCGAGGCGATCGCGTACGAGGCGCTCCTCCGGATGAGCCGGTCGACCTCGAAGAGGTGGAACCGCGTCGCCGCGACGAGGAGGGCGAGCGGGAAGAGGATCGAGATCGTCGAGAGCGTCGGCAGCGGGAGGAGGGGGGGCTTCCCCGCGAGCGCCGGGACGTCGCGCAGGAAGATGTAGAGCCCCATGTAGAGGATGACGGAGACGAGGACGACGCGCGCCCTCCGGCGCACGTCCTCGCGCCGGGCCACCCACGCGAGCGAGAGGAAGTAGACGAAGACGAAGAGGTCGACCGCGAGCGCGACGACGGCGATGCCGGTGCGCCAGGCCCCGCCCGGGACCCCCGCCCCCCCGTCGAGCCACCAGCGCCGGAGGTAGAGGCCGAGCGGGACGGCGGCGACGAGAGTGCCGAGGACGTAGGCCCGCCCGGGGCGGGAGAGCCGCGCCACGGGAAAGAACCCGCCGAGCGTGACGAGCGTCCAGGCGAGGACGGTGAAGTAGACGACCGACGACCCGACGAAGGCGACCTGGTGCGGCCGGACCGCCTCGAAGGTCACCGCGCCGATGATCCGACCGGCGTTCAGGACGCCGAGGAGCGTGAGGAAGGGGAAGAGCGCCCGGTTGGCGGG
>JBDIBE010000425.1:0-3071 GCA_039812785.1 Thermoanaerobaculia bacterium
ATCAGTTCCTACACCGCGACCGCGCAGCCCGGCCCCTCGCCCGACCTCGCCTCCTGGCTCTGACGACGCGGCCGCGCCAACGCGCCGCGCCTGCGCGGGACGGGGCGCCGCCATGTCGTCTCTCCCCGAAATGGCGACACCGGACCGGCGCCGGCCGGCATATCCTTTCCCGCCGGGAGGATCCCCGATGGCACGACTCGTCATCCTCGGCGCCGGCATCGCCGGCCAGACGGCCGCATTGCACGCCCGTCGGAAGCTCGGGCGCGACCACGAGGTCGTCGTCGTCTCGCCGAACAGCCGGTGGAACTGGATCCCCTCCAACATCTGGGTCGGCGTCGGGGTGATGACGCCCGAGCAGGTCACCTTCCCGCTCCGGCCCGTCTACGAGAAGACGGGCATCACCTTCCTCCAGGCCAAGGCCGTCAGCCTCCACCCCGAGGGCGAGGGCGAGTCGGGGAAGCCCTTCGTCACCGTCGAGCGGACCGAGCCGGGGAGGGCGGGGGAGACCGAGCGCGTCCCCTACGACTGGCTCATCAACGCCACCGGCCCGAAGCTCAACTTCGACGCCACGCCCGGCCTCGGGCCGCAGAAGAACAGCCTCTCCGTCTGCACCTTCGACCACGCCGCCCACGCCGCGAAGGCTCTCGACGAGTGCGTCGCGCGGATGAAGAAGGGCGAGAAGCAGACTCTCCTGATCGGCACCGGCCACGGCAACTGCACCTGCCAGGGCGCGGCCTTCGAGTACATCTTCAACGTCGAGTTCGAGCTGAGGCGCCGCGGCGTGCGCGACAAGGCCCGCGTCGTCTGGATCTCGAACGAGCACGAGCTCGGCGACTTCGGGATGGGCGGCATGTTCATCCGCCGCGGCGGCTACGTCACGCACAGCCGGGTCTTCACCGAGTCGCTCTACACCGAGCGCGGCATCGAGTGGATCACCCGCGCCGGCGTGAAGGAGGTCGCGCCCGGCGAGGCCTCGTACGAGACGCTCGACGGCGAGGAGAGGTCGCTGAAGTTCGACTTCGGCATGCTCCTCCCGCCCTTCTCCGGCGTCGGCCTGAAAGCCTTCGACAAGACCGGCGCCGACGTCACCTCGACGATGTTCGCCGCGAACGGCTTCATGCTCGTCGACGGCGACTACGCCGCGAAGCCGTACGAGGAGTGGTCGCCCGACGACTGGCCGCGCACCTACCAGTCGCCGAAATACCGGAACGTCTTCGCGGTCGGCATCGCCTTCGCGCCGCCGCACGCCATCTCCAAGCCGATGAAGAGCCCGAAGGGGACGCCCATCTTCCCCACGCCCCCGCGCACCGGCATGCCGAGCGGCGTCATGGCGCGCGAGGTCGCCTTCAACGTCGTCGACATGATCAGGGGGAAGGCCGACGCCCCGACGCGGACCGCCTCGCTCGCGAAGATGGGAGCCGCCTGCATCGCCTCGGCGGGCGCGAGCGTCTTCAAGGGGACGGCCGTCTCGATGACGCTCTACCCGATCGTCCCCGACTTCAAGACCTGGCCCGACACCGGGCGCGACCTCGACTGGACCTTCGGCGAGATCGGCCTCGCCGGGCACTGGATCAAGCACCTCCTCCACTTCGGCTTCATCTACAAGGCCAAGGCGAACCCCCTCTGGGTGGCGGTGCCCGAATGAGCGAGACGACCCCTCCCGCCGAGACGCGGACCCCCTACGGCCAGAGCTACTACCCGCCGGTGCCCACGCCCTTCACGAAGGCGATGCGGACGAACCTCCTCTGGCAGCTCCTCCGCTTCGCCGTCATCAACGTGAAGATCCTGAGGATGGTCCGCAAGCACTGACCCCGAATCAGACGGGGACGTCGAGCCAGCCGCTCTTGCCGAGGTGGCGCGCGGCCTCCTCGGCGGGCTCGGGCCTCGAGAAGTAGAAGCCCTGGGCGAGGTCGCACTTCATCGCGCGGAGGGCGCGGGCCGTCGCCTGGTCCTCGATCCCCTCGGCGACGACCCCGAGCTCGAGGCTGTGCGCGAGGCCGATCGTCGAGCGGACGATCGCGCCGCTCCGCGCGCCCCCCTCCATCTCCGAGACGAACGACCGGTCGATCTTCAGGACGTCGACGGGGAGCTTCTCGAGCCACGCGAGCGAGGAGTAGCCCGTCCCGAAGTCGTCGATGGCGAGGCGCGACCCGGTGGAGGTGATCCGCGCGAGCGCCGTCCGCGCGGCCTCGGGGTCGCTCATGATCGCCGTCTCCGTCATCTCGTACTCCACGACGCCCGGGTCGACCCCCACCTCGCGGACGATCTCCGCGAGGCGGTCGGGGCAGGTGCGGTCGTGGAGGTTCCGCATCGAGATGTTCACGGCCATGGTGAGCCGCGGGAGCGTGGCGTTCCAGCGCGCTTGCTGCTCGAGCGCCGCCTTCACGACCCAGCACGTGAGCGGCTGGATCACCTCCGTCGCCTCGGCGAAGGGAATGAACTGCGCCGAGGTCAGGAGGCCGAGGCGCGGGTGCCGCCAGCGGACGAGCGCCTCGAACCCCTCGATGAAGCCGTACTGCAGCGCCACGCGCGGCTGGTAGTGGAGGACGAGCTCGCCGTCGCGGATCGCGCGGCCGAGGTCGGAGAGGATGGCGAGCCGCTCGGGCGTGTGCTCGTCGAGCTCGCGCGCCCAGGCGACGACCGTCCCGGGCGCGAGCTTGGCGCGGTGGAGCGCGACGTCCGCGCAGCGCAGGAGCTCGTGGCTCGTCCGCCCGTGCTCGGGGAAGAGCGCGATCCCCGCGCTCGCCCCCACCTCGAGCCCCATCTCCGCCACGCGGATCGGCTCGGCGAAGGCCTCGAGCAGCCGGCGCGCCGCCGCGTCGGCCTCCGCCACGTTCCCGACGCCCGGCAGGACGACCGCGAACTCGTCCCCGCCGAGGCGGAAGACGTCGCGCCGGCCGCGTGGGCAGCGCTGCGAGATCCGCCCGGCCACCTGGGCGAGCAGCTCGTCGCCGGCGCTGTGGCCGAGGGCGTCGTTGATCTCGCGGAAGCGGACGAGGTCGAGGAGGACGAGCGCCGTCGGCGGGGCCTCGCCGTCGACCGGGCGCTCGGCGAGGCGGCGGTGCAGGGCC
>JBDIBE010000426.1:0-3070 GCA_039812785.1 Thermoanaerobaculia bacterium
CCCGGCGTCGTCGAGGTCCGTGCCGGGCGGGACGACGGAGACGAGGAGGAGGAAGCGGCCGTCGGAGTCGGGATCGGGGACGGCGTACGTGGGGCGAAGGACGTCGTGCTCGTTCGGGAGGGCGACGGAGAGCGACTCGGGAAGCGGCGGGCCGCCGGGGGCGCCGGCGAGGTCGGTCTCCTGCCAGCCGAGGAACTCGCGCGCTACGCCTGGGAAGTCGAGGAGGCGCGGCGGGTCGCCCGAGAGGAGGCCGCGGAGGGTCTCCTGCTGCGCGGAGACGTTGCGGTCGGGGACGCACCCGGCTGCGGAGAGGGCGGCCGGTGATACGACGAGCCCGACCGGCTGGATATAGCCGAGCCACTCCTGGTGGGCGCGGAGGGCGGGGTCGGCGGGCATCAGGAGGGGCTCCGGGGGCTAAGATTGCGGCGTGGCACGGATCGATCTCGATCAGGAAGCCGTCGAGGCGTTCTGCCGGAAGCACGGCCTGCGGAAACTGAGCCTCTTCGGGTCGGTTCTCCGGGACGACTTCCGGCCTGACAGCGACGTGGACGTTCTCGTCGAGTTTCGTCAGGGCGTCCGAGCCGGGTACCTGACGATGGCCGCAATGGAGCGGGAGCTTTCGCAGCTTCTCGGCCGTCGAGTGGATCTGCGGACCCCGGCCGAGCTGAGTCGGTACTTCCGGGATGACGTTCTTCGGGCGGCTGAGGTGCGTTACGCGGAACGATGACGTCGTCCGCCTGCGCCACATGCGAGACGCGGCCCGAGAGGCCGCGGGGTTCGTGGCCGCGAGAGCCTATCCGGACCTGCACGCTGATCGGCAGCTGACGCTCGCACTCGTCAAAGAAGTCGAGATCATCGGCGAGGCGGCCGCTCGACTGTCCGACGAGACCCGGGCAGCGATCCCCGAGATCCCGTGGGCTGACGTGATCGGGATGCGCAACCGGCTCGTCCACGTCTACTTCGACATCGATCTCGAACGCCTCTGGGACACGGTGCAGCAGGATCTGCCGCGGCTCGCGGCGGCGCTGGATCGCGTGCTCGAAGGGGTTTGAGCCGTGAAGGACGTCGCGATTCTCCTGAACGGAATGCGCGAGGCCGGGGTCATTCGGAACTACGCGCTTTTCGGGGCGATGGCGCAGGTTCGATATACCGAGCCCGTGTCTACGTTCGACGTGGACTTCCTCGTGGACCTGCCCGACCCGGAGCGGATGGACGCCCTTGGGCCGATCTACCAGTACTGCACTCGCCTCGGCTGGAAACCTGAGGGAGAGGCGGTGCGCGTCGGGGACTGGCCGGTCCAGTTCATTCAGGCGTTCAGCGTCCTGACCCGGGAGGCGATGGAGCAGGCTGACGAGGCCTCCTACGAAGGAGTGCCGTTCCGAGTCGTCAGGCCGGATCACCTGGCGGTCATCGCGCTCAGCGTCGGGCGATTGAAGGACCACAACCGGGTTGTCGCTCTCCTCGATGCCGGAGTCGTCGACCGGGAGGCGCTCGAACGACTCGCGGCGCGCCATGGGCTCACGGAAAAGTGGGCGTCCTTCAAGCGGAGGTTCCTCGATGAGTGACGCCCCCGCTGAGCTCGCCCGCCAGGCGGCCTGGCAGAAGGCACGCCGCGACCTCCCCTGGCCCGAGAAGGTCCGAATGGTGCTGGTGATGAGGGAGTCGATCGCCGCGCTTCGGAGGACGTGGCCCTCGGCGCCCGGCAGCACGCCGACGGGGCGCGACCAGGCCGACCGGGGCGAAACCACGAAGTAGCCTCTCATCCCGACACCGGCCGAAGAGCCCCTCCTCCTCACCCTTCCTCCCCCGAGTCCGGCTGGTCGAGCAGGAACCGCCAGGCCGGGACGACCTCGATCGGGCCGTCGTCCGTTTCGATCCGCTCGGTCTCGTTCTTCGTGACGATCGTCCCGGAGCGGAGCCCCGTCTCGGCCATGGCCGCTTCCAGGGCCGAGGTCTCGCGGGCGCGCGTGCCTGGGTCGGCGAGCGACTCGCAAACCTGGATCAGCGCTCGGGGCCGGCCGCGGCCGGGGACGACGAAGTCGACCTCGCGGCCCGACTTCGACTTGTAGTAGTAGATCTCGGGGTGCGCCCGGCGGAGGGCCGTGAAGACGAGGTTCTCGAGGAGGTGGCCCGAGTTCACGAGGATGCCCGAGGAGACCGACTTCACGAGGGAGTGGTCGACGCAGTAGACCTTCTTCGGGTTCGTGTTGCGGCGGGCGAGCGAGGCGTCGAAGACGCTCACGCTGTAGAGGAAGAAGGCGTCCTCGAACCACTCGAGGAAGCTCGACACCGCGGCCTTCGGAGCGCTGTGGCCGAGCGACTTCAGGTACCCGGTGAGGCTGTTGCCGGTGTAGAGCGACCCGGTGTGGTCGACGAGCCAGCGGGCGAGGTCGGAGACGGCTTTCGGGTGCGCGATGTCGTGCCGCTCGACGAGGTCGCGGTAGAGGATGGCGTGGAAGTACTCCTGGTGCGTCTTCACGCGCAGGGCCTTGTCGAGGCTGACGACCTCGGGGAATCCGCCCGTTTCCTGGTACTCCTCGAAGGCCTTCTCGACGAGGAGGCGCCTGCGGGTGGAGAGGGGGCCGCTGGCGTCGAGGCCCTTCGCGTCGAGGAACTCGCGGAACGAGAACGGGAAGAGCTCCCACGAGAGCGCCCGTCCCCGCATCTGGGTGGCGACCTCCTTCGAGAGCATCCGCGCCGACGAGCCGGTGAGCGTCACCCGGCACTTCTCGGTCCGCATGAGCCGGTCGACGAACGGTTCCCAGCCCGGAACGGCCTGTATCTCGTCGAAGAAGCAGTGGACGGTCTCCTTCCCTTTCTTCTCGGGAAAGAGCGAGAAGTACGCCTCGGTGACGGGGCCGAGGCCGTCGCGCTCGAGCCCGGCGAGCCGGTCGTCGAAGAGGTTCAGGAAGAGGATGTTCTCCCGCGGGACCCCCTCTTCGAGGAGCCGCTTCACCTGCTGGAAGGCGTACGTCGACTTGCCGCACCGGCGCACGCCGATGAGGATCGTCGCCTTGCCCGCTACCGTCCGTACCTTCAGCCGGCGAGGGACTCCCGTCTCGAGCGGAGC
>JBDIBE010000427.1:0-3067 GCA_039812785.1 Thermoanaerobaculia bacterium
CGACCCGAACGCCCGGGCGCTCAGGTCGTTCGCGGCGTCGCGGACGCTCCCGCCGGGCTGAGCGGCGGCGGCCTGCGGGTCGGCGTCGTCACGGGTCTCGACACCCGGGGCCTTCGTTGACATCAGATGCGTGATGCGTGATGCTGTCCCCGTGAGGACGACGCTCGACATCGACGACGACGTGCTGCAGGCGGCGAAGGAGCTGGCCGCGAGCAGATCCACGACGGCGGGCCGAGTGCTCTCCGACCTCGCCCGGAAGGCCCTCGAGCCGAAGGGCTCCGCCAAGACGCGCAACGGAGTTCCGCTCCTGCCGCGCCGGCCGAAGGGGACGGCCCGTCCGACGATGGCGCTCGTGAACCGCCTTCGGGACGAGCCGTGAGCAGGGCCGCGCTGCTCGACGTCAACGTCCTCGTCGCGCTGTTCGACCCGGATCACCCGCACCACGAGGCCGCGCACCTCTGGTTCGGCCGCGACGGCCGGGCGGCATGGGCGACGTGCCCCCTCACCGAGAACGGGCTCGTCCGGGTCCTCTCGAATCCGGCGTACTCCCCGGCGAGGCTCTCGCCGGGCGCCGTCGTGGAGAGGCTTCGGGCGTTCTGCCGGAGCGGGGGACACGAGTTCTGGCCGGACGAGGTTTCGCTCCTCGACTCGCGGCTGTTCCGGTCACCAGGCCCGGTCGGCTACCGGTCGGTCACGGACGTCTACCTCCTGGGGCTGGCAACCGCGCGCGGAGGACGCCTCGCGACGTTCGACCGAAGGATCCTGGTCCGGTCGGTCGTCGGCGCCGACGACGGTCACCTCGAGCTGATTCCCGCGTAGCGGAGTCGAGGACGCTCCCGCCGGGCTGAGCGGCGGGAGCGCCCTCTTTCCCGTCAGGGCTCCTTGTCGATCGCCTGGGCCGCGCCCGGGAGCGCGACGGAGCCGAAGAGCCCGCGCCAGGTGACGTCGAACGCCTCCTTGAAGAGGAGCGGCTCGACGGCCGAGCGGGCGAGCTCGTCGGCGCGCGCCTTCAGCTCCGCGACCTTCTGCGGGTTCGTGTCGGCGAGGTTCGTCGTCTCCGAGGGGTCTTTCTTCAGGTCGAAGAGCTCGACCTTCGAGGGAAGCGTCGTCTGCCAGACGAGCTTGAAGTCGCCCTTCCGCACGGTCGCCCGCATCGGCTCGATGCCGTAGACGACCTCCTCGCGGGGCGAGGTCGCCCCTGAGGCGATCACGGGCCAGACGTTCGTGCCGTCGAGCGGCCTGCACTTCGCGGTCGAGGCGCCGGCGATCGAGGCGAGCGTCGGGTACATGTCGACGAGGTGGATCGGCCCCTCGACGACCGTGCCGGCCTTGACGTGCCCCGGCCACGAGAGCGCCGCGACGACGCGCGTCCCTCCCTCGTAGGGCGAGCCCTTCCCGTCGCGGTAGGGGCCGTTGTCCGCCGGGATCGTGCTCTTGGACATGTCGACCTCGCCCGTGAACTTCGCCGAGCGCGGCCCGCCGTTGTCGCTCTGGAAGACGACGAGCGTGTTCTGCGCCATGCCGCGCTTCTCGAGCGCCGCGAGGACCTTCCCGATCTCGTCGTCCATCGCCGTGACCATCGCGGCGTAGGCGCGGCGCGACGGGTCGGCGATCTCCCTGTACCTGTCGAGGTACTCCTCAGGGGCCTGGTACGGGGCGTGGGGAGCGGTGAACGTCAGGTAGAGGAAGAGCGGGACCTTCGTGTCGTGCCCCTCGATCAGCTTCACGGCGTCGCGCCCGATGAGCTGCGTGGCGTACCCCTCCTCCTTCAGCGGCTCGTTGTCGCGGAACCAGTCGCGGACGCCGTGCGCCGAGTGCGTGAAGTAGTCGATCTCGCCGAGGAGCGGGCCGTACTGGTAGTCGAAGCCGCGCTGGCGCGGCCAGTACTTCCGGTCGGCGTGCCCGAGGTGCCACTTGCCGACGATGGCCGTCCGGTAGCCGGCCTCCTTGAGCGCCTGCGGGAGGATCCACTCCTCCGTGTCGAGGCCGTACTTCCCGTTCGAGGGGATGACGAGCGTCTGGAGGCCGTAGCGGAACGGATAGCGGCCCGTCAGGAGCGCGGCGCGCGACGGCGTGCAGAGCGGCTGCGCGTAGAGCTGCTCGAGCCGCGCCCCCTGCTTCGCGAGGGTGTCGATGGCCGGCGTCCGGATGTCGGAGCCGTGGAAGCCGACGTCCTTCCAGCCGAGGTCGTCGGCGAGGATGTAGACGATGTTCGGCTTCGCGGGCGTGGCCGCGGCCGGCGGCGCGGCGGCGGCGGGAAGGGCCCCGAGCGCGAGGGCGAGGGTCGCGAGTACGGTTCTCATCGGGTCGGCTCCTGGCAGGAGGGCCGGGGCTCGGCCTCGGGGGCGGCCCGGTCCTCGGTTCTCTGTCCTGAAACGGCGGTGAACCTACCACGGCGTCCCGGCGCGCCGGAAAGCACGGTGCACGCGCTTCGATTGCCGCCGGACCGCCGCCGGGTCGGCCCCGCGCAGGGGAGGCTCGGTCCGCGGCCGGTCCTGCCCTATCCTCCCGCCCGAACCGCAAGGGGGAAAACGTGTCGGAAAGGAACGACTCCAGCGCCGAGGCGGCGCGAGCCGCAATGTCGTCGGACGACACCGTCGCCGCGAGCGAGGCGGGCGTCCGCGCGCCCCTCCTCGAGGGGCCGGGGACGATGCTCGGGCCCTACAGGCTCCTCGAGAGGATCGGGCAGGGGGGCTTCGGGACGGTCTTCCTCGCAGAGCAGGAGGAGCCGATCGTCCGCCGCGTCGCCGTGAAGCTCCTGAAGCCCGGGATGGACACGGAGCGGGTCGTGGCGCGCTTCGAGGCGGAGCGGCAGGCGCTCGCCCTGATGGACCACCCCAACATCGCCCGCGTCGTCGACGCGGGGGCGACGCCGGGCGGCCGCCCCTACTTCGTCATGGACCTCGTCGTCGGGTCGCCGATCTCGACCTACTGCGACGAGAACGCGCTCTCCGTCGAGGCGCGCCTCGAGCTCTTCGCGCAGGTCTGCAACGCCGTCCAGCACGCCCACACGAAGGGGATCATCCACCGCGACATCAAGCCCTCGAACGTCCTCGTCGCGACCCAC